>DALZ01000037.1:0-6242 GCA_002496955.1 Euryarchaeota archaeon UBA128
CACCGAACTAAATTACCGCAATAAGCCAGAAGATAGAGTGATGCTGCTTGGCGATATTGCCCGATTGAGATTACAAGGACAATCTGAAACTGCTTTGAATATGTTAGAGCGATATATGAAGGAGAATTCTCTCGAAGACTGGTTATATGGGAGTGTCGTTTGTGCTCTTCTTCATTTGGACGAAGGAAGAAGTCTAACCGCCACTAGGATGGCGGAAGACCTAGCAAAAAGTCAGCCAAGGCACCCACACTTACGTAGCCTGTTGCGTCATCTTGAATCAATAGGTCAAACCGTATCAGCGAGCAGTGAGCCTACAGGAATTGAGTGGTTAAGAGACTCTGGCCTTAATTGGGTAAACGCTTGGCCGCACCGCCATACGGTTGCTCCGGCACCTGCTTTGGTGACAAAAGACCTACAAAAGCACGCATGGCGAGCCAATGGATGGATTGCATTTGGTGACGACCAGTTATTCAGCGATAGCAAGAAAAATGGTCAATCTGGTTGGAAAATGTTAGATGACAAAAAAACTGAATCCGCATTTCCACCGTGTCTTTACACCCACCTTAGCGGAGTTGTGGTAACCATAGGTGGCATGCCCGTTGATTTGGGATTGCCCGGTGATATCAATCTCGCCGAAATAGAAAAATCAGGTTTGTTATTTTGATTATCCCCAATCACAGGGATTCAAGGTCGTCTGCCCGTTCATGAATGGAATCAAGGCCTCAGGCACGGCGATTCGCCCGTCAGGTAACTGATTCTGTTCCATAATTGCGACCAAGGCTCTAGAGGTTGCGACCGCAGTGGAATTTAGTGTGTGAACAATTGGTTGATTTGCGTGGCCGGGTTGACCATATTTTATCTGTAGGCGATTGGCTTGATAATCAGTACAGTTTGAGCAAGATACTATCTCTTTGTATTGTGAAGCCCCAGGCAACCATGCCTCAAGGTCATATTTCCTAGCTGCTACCGTTCCCATATCACCAGTACAGATGTTTACGACCTCATAATGAAGGCCAAGTGAATTCCATAAGTCAATACAATTTTGCAGTAATTCCTCGTGGATTTTCCATGATTCTTCTGGTTTTGATATGACAATCTGCTCAACCTTAGTGAACTGATGAACCCGCCATATTCCAAGGTCTGATTGCCCATGCGAGCCCACTTCACGCCTGAAGCAGGGTGAAACTCCAACAATCCTCAGCGGTAGTTGTTCTTCGGGTATCGTCTCTCCCATATACATTGCAGTCAACGGGTGTTCAGACGTTGCAATCATGTAATATTTATCTGGTTCAATACCATACATTACAGTTTCAAAGTCTGCTAAATCAGTAACTCCCTCATACGCTTGTCGATTCATCATAACAGGCGGTTGGACAAAGGTATAATCACGAGCAACAATGAAGTCTACCGCATAAGTTTGTAAAGCTAATTCCAACCGTGCAAGGTCACCTTTCAGGAAGTAAAACCTGCTACCAGAAATCTTAGCAGCTCTTTTCAAATCAACCCACTTGTTGATTTCAATTAACTCATTATGGGTTTTCGGTGTAAAATCAAATTCAGGCTTTTGGCCGTACACACTATGCACTGTATTGCCCGACTCATCGGCACCTTCAGGAACGTCTGCGTGTAATATGTTAGGAATTGACATTCGTATGCTATCACGCTGTTCCAGCGCAGATTGAGTTTTTTGCTCTAGCTGCGAAATTTCTGCGCCCAAAGAGGCGACTTCCGACAAAATCGCCTGTGCTTTTGTTTCATCACCTGATTTTTTTGCTTCACTAATTCCTTTTGCTGCGGTGTTCTTCTTTTGTCGGAGTTGATTCGTTTGGTGTTGTAAATTCAACCATTGTTGATCGAATTGAATAACTTCATCAATCTTGTCGTGAGGAAGTCCACGTTTGTCATGATCTGCACGGATCAAAGCATCATTTTCTCTGAACATGTAGATATCCAACATTTAATTCACCTACAACGATATACCTAGATTAAATATCTCTGAGCCAATGAGTATTACCCCGCCAATCAGGTATCCAGTTATTGCTCCACCGTTCAATAACGGTAGACCCGCTTGCGCCTTACCTCTTGCCACATAAGTCATCAATAGGAAGTATCCCAATAATGAGCCGGCTAGAGTGAACATTGCGATGGCAAAGGAATTTTCGGTATCAAGCCATTGAACTGCTGACAAGACCAACATACCAGGGAATATTATGTCGCCTAAGCCCATGAATAACGCTTCATTGCCCTTTTTCTCGACATACTTCGGAGCACTAGGGGCCGGCATAGGCAAATTCGGCTCTGCTTTGTCAACCATCCTAGTTTTCTCGTCTTTGAATGAATAATCCTTATCTTGAGGAGCAACTAGTAAAATCGGTAATTGTAAACCAATCATCGTATCCGCAAGTTCCAGCATGTGCTTCGAGCGATACACCGCCCACGCATCGTATGCAGCAGCGAGGATCATAAAAATCATAATTAAGCCGGGTACAAAAGCCACACCTAACATTACGATAACACCGGCACCGACGAGTATTCCGACTGTATTTACCACATACCATTCGCTATGGACATACAGCAAGACCATCAGCAGCAAAGCAACAACGACACCTATCAGAAACGGTATGTCATAGAGTTGTAAGCCATCAAGCGTATACATATCATCATCGATTACACCGCTTTCTACTGTGTTTACCGAGACGGCGTGGAAATTATCTTTTGATTCAGCCACAGAGAATACTCCAAGAGCAAAGCTATCATCTACATCAAAGGTTATCCTGTTCTTGAGTAGTTGAGTATGAAGCCAATATGACTTAGCATCGCCGGTGATAAGTAAATCTGTATAGCCGGAATTGTCCAAATCGGTTATTTGAACTTGCGTGACTGAATCTACCAAACCATCAACATCCATTTTAGATTGGAGAGTAAATTGATTGGTATCAGACTTAGTTGCGTTCCATTCCCAGCCGGTGACATTGCCATTAGCCTCGCCAATAATCAAAAATCCCTCTCGTTCGAGGTGGTCAGATATATTTTGTGAGGACCATGGTGAATGACCAAAATCTGCTGATGTTATGGTTTCATCAGAACGATACTCAAATTCTATTGGCATTAATTCAGCTATCAACGACAACTTTGTTGTCTTAAGAATCATCACCATTGCGGTATTGTCATTCACTAACAACATGCGGTCATCAGATAATTGAGTGGCCTCAATAAAACTATCACCAAAACTGACATAACTTGGTAATACCCATTGAGCCTGCGGCGGTAGCAAGGCACCTGTAGTTTCGCTTATTACATGATAAGCGACCTCTCCCGTGTTGGAGAATATGTATACTCCCCCTTGGGCTTTGAGTGCTAAATTACAGCTGTAACCATCTGGCATCCCGGGTTGCAATGCTCCTTGGTTGTCGTAATAGTGACAGGGAAAGCTGTCCTCAATCGCCCCTGTTTCAATGTTTATAGTCCATATCCATGCTGTATTAGTCAGTGTCAGGTAATCATCGGATTTCACCAGTCTAAAGTCTTCAAAATCACCTGCGGGCAATCGCGAAAAATTGATCACCCACTCTGGTTGTCCATTAGAAAGCGAATCAAGACTGTAGTATGAGAGCGAATCTTCCCAATTAGTAAAATTACCAACAAGTTCGTGAGTCAAAAACCCGTTCATGCCAACATCGGTAACATAATCACCGGTGTAGGAAAAAGACTCATCATAATCAAATTCCTCAACTTCAAAGTCGATAACAAACATGTGCATTAGCGGAACGGTCGTATACATTAGTGCAATGGTCAACACACCCATAATACCGTATTTGATAATCCACTCTTTCTTGTAACGCGCAAGGGCGATGACTATTGCTGTAAAAATAAAAATCATTATTAGTTCGAGAAAAATGAATCTCGCTTGTGTCGCACCAGCCTCACCAAAAGCGTGTAATTCTGCGACATCATACCATGGCCTGATGTATAATGCCAATACTATCGTAATAACAAACATCGAAACCATGCCAATCATGGATGTCATTTGGGCTTTCATCAGTGCAAGAACGCTAGTCTCCTGAGTAAGTTGTCGCTCCATGTCAGCAAATTCTTGCGAAGCGGCATTTTGCCCAACGGCTTCACTGTCTGCCTCGCTCATGTTTTGGCGTGCGTGCTCTATCTTTTGAGGGAATCGCTTTTGTTACTCAAAGATTAATCAACTTGCGAATAATTATTCCATGAGTCTCTATCGCCTAAATATGGGAGAGGTTTCAGCTATTCGTCAATGGTTGGAGTCCACCAAACAAAGCGGCATGTCGTTGCACTTGAGCACAACTTTTGCGATGCTTAACGAACTGAACTTAGAACTGAATGGAACCACAATTATACACGTTGCAGGGAGTAATGGCAAAGGAACACTGTGTTCACTGATGGCTACAGCATTAAGTCTAAATTCTGATTCAAACATATTGTTCACATCACCTCACTTATGTCGGGTAGAAGAGCGAATAAGGTGGAATGGACGGCCATTGGATGCAGCAAAATTTGACGAAGCGCTAATGGTGGTCGAACAAGTTTCCAACAAACTATCACTGAATCCAACATTTTTTGAAACCACTTTTTTGGCTGCAATGGTTGTCACATCAATGTATCAACCAAAATTTCTGATCTTGGAAACTGGTTTAGGCGGGAGATTAGATGCGACTCGATGCGCCCCTGCGGATTTGTCGATTCTCACCTCGATAACCACTGAGCATACTGACATTCTAGGCGACAACATCTACCAAATAATCAAAGAAAAAGCGGCTATAGCGAGACCCGGTAAGATCCTGATAGTTAGAAAAATGCCAATATCTGGTTATGAAGACTTTGTAACCCAATGCGCCGCAAATTGTGCCCAACAAGAACTCAATGAGACGCCGCTTGATACTGATTGCACATTCGTTGAAATTAATGATGGTGTAACAGTTCTCGATGAAGCCTGCGCCTTAGCTAGGGAAGCATTCATGGCTCTATCTATCAGTGTAAGGCGACTAGACGAGGCAAAAATCCTCGTTAATTGGCCCGCACGTCAGCAACAATTCCACCTGCCGCAAGGACACAAGATTATCCTTGATGCAGCCCACAATCCAACCGGGTTAGACCGGGTAAAAAACCACCTTATTGAATTAGCCAAATCCGAAAACCCGGAAGATCGCCTATCCCTAATATTTGGGACTTCACCACAAGTAGAATTGGATGTGATGCTCAAACTAGTGCATAATATCTGTGACCATTTTTCCGCAGTAACTCTCTACTTGACGAAACCACAAGGTGGAAGATATCCGGGCGTTGAACCAAGTATGCTGGCAGAGTATGAATGGAAGGGGTGCTCTGTAAAGATTGTAAACGATTATCGTGATGTAATCGATATGTTAAGTAACATAACTCCACACGATGCCGGCCCAATATTATCCATCGGGTCACTCTACCTGCAGGGTAATATTCTAAATTACCTAGGTAAAAACACCGATGAAGACCTGAGTTTACTGCCGAAGCAATGAAGGATAAAGACATGCAGGCGTTGGTGGTTGAGATGAGTGAAAAGTGGGACTTCAGATTCATTGAACTTGCCAAACACATATCTCTCTGGAGCAAAGACCCCTCTACAAAAGTAGGCTGCGTTGTTGTCGGAGAGGACCGAGAAATTCGTTCCACTGGATTCAATGGCTTTCCACGTGGAATTGAGGATAATGATGACCGTTTGCTGGACCGTGAAAAAAAATACCCACTAATCTGTCATGCTGAAGAAAATGCAATAATGCACGCAGCAAGAATCGGCGTTTCACTAAAAAATAGCACTGCATATGTCACCTGGCCTCCATGCTCAAGATGCGCTCGCTCGCTGATACAAGCCGGCATACGCGAAGTAGTATATCCGAAAACTAATGAAATCCCAGAGCGGTGGGAGGCTGACTTTGACACGTCTACCGAAATGATGAAAGAAGCCGGAGTCAAGGTTAGAAGTATCTAATATTCAACAACAACCGCTTAATTGATTGACATAGACTCACAGGGACTGACATGGGCCGAGTGTTTCTCACACTGGTATTGTCAACCTTACTTTTGGTTTCCGGCTGTTTAGACCCTACAGAATTACTGAGCAATGATGGGAATGAATCCGAGGAGGAACAGATTGAGCCGGAACCAGAACCCGAGCCTGAGCCCGAGCCGGAACCAGAACCCGAGCCGGAACCAGAACCCGAGCCTGAGCCAGAACC
>DALZ01000037.1:6560-8291 GCA_002496955.1 Euryarchaeota archaeon UBA128
AGAACCCGAGCCTGAGCCAGAACCGGAACCGGAACCTACAGTTCCGTGTAACGGTATGATAATTCTGTGCTTGCGGACTTATGATAATGTCACATTTCCCGAAACTCACAATGCATTTGCCACCGAAGACGATGGAATATATTACCCAGCGAGCAATCACAGAACCGGTTTTAATGCTCAATGGGCGGCAGGCATGCGGGCATTCATGATTGATACACACTATGATAATTTGAATGACAAAACCCTGGCGGGCGTGAGATTATGCCACGGCAGTGATGACCGCGGATTTAGTCCATGCGTATATGGGAATGTCAGTGCAGTTGATTGGTTATCGGAATTAAACGATGAAATGGATGATAATCCGCAGGATGTGGTCACCGTTTTAGTCGAGAATTATGTCAGTCCCGAACACCTCGAACAGGTCTTCACTGACTCCGGACTGATGAATCGTGTGTTTATTCACGAGTTAAATCAACCTTGGCCTACACTGCAAGATATGATTGACAATGAAACAAATTTGGTGGTTTTTTGGGAACAGGCTGACGATTCTCGGCACCCTTGGATTCATGACTTTTTAAGCCACAGTTGGACCACTAATTATGGTGAAAAAAGCACTACAGAGATGAACTGCGATGTCCATAGAGGTGATGAAAATCAAGTCGTTTATCACATGAATAATTGGTTGAGCAATCAGATTGGACTGGCAGACCCGACGCAAGCTGAGGCTGCTAATGACCTCGAATTTCTCGTTGAACGAGCGAATGAATGTTGGGCACAACACGGCAAAAGGCCGACATTTATTGCGGTAGATTGGTGGGAAGAAGGTGATGTGGTCAGAGCCGCGGAGTTGATTAACTTACAGGATGGTGCTGACTAGCCCCAAAATCTTCTGGTGCGGGCATATTCTACCTCAGCAAGATGTATTGCTCGAAACAGTCCATCTCTATTGTTGCGCGCTACCTTACGCAATATTCTCTGTGCGGTCGCTTCGCCGATGCCGCGACCCATCAAGCAAAGAATCGCCTCCTGACCACGGTTTTGTACCATCTCGGCATTTTTTATCATCCGAATGCGGTCGGAATCCTCTTCAGATTTCACCCAATCTTTGAGCATTGAAAGTAGCCCTTCTCTGGCACATGCCAACATCCTACCTTTGCACTTGGCGCAGGTGGTTATATCAGAAATCTCGTTGTATCTAGCCACTCTGAAGCGCCGCACACTTTGACATTTGAGACAACATAATACTGCCCGTTCATTTTCTAATCGGACTCTCAGACGCTCCCTTACTGCTGCATTGTCCCAATTTGGTAGAAGCAAATCTTTGCTCGACCGTCTCGATATCCCGATTGGCCCCGCGGCTGAGATTTCAATTGATATTACTCCATCTTGTATTGCAGATAATAAGTCGGAAGCCCCTTGAATATCCATTTTTTCAAAAAATAATTTTCCCAATACCTCTTCTAATACTACGGTGCCACGATATTTTCTGATGAGTGCCTGCAAATTTATTCTTCGTGGATCAACTCCATGCCTGATGATCCCAAACACTTTGCCTACTTCGGCAAATCGCCATCTGAGTTGCCTTGAGTTGGGCAGAGTAACGCTTAGTAAACCCTCAAGTGCTTCAGGAGGAGTCTCTCTCAACCAACTGACCAAATCATCTGGCGTGATACCGCTCGCCTGAATACCGAGACGAGTTGGCTCAACAATTAATCGCCCCCAATTGCCTGA
>DALZ01000151.1 GCA_002496955.1 Euryarchaeota archaeon UBA128
GATTCAATAGAAGCAGCAGCGCGAATACATCGTGGTGAAGTTGCACCACCAGAGCCCGCATCCTCACCTCACCCTGATCCTCATCCGAGCGGGCCGGGTGAACCATCAATGCCGCCCGGTCATGCGAAGTGATAACTATGTCAGCAGGATACCGACAACAACCGGGTAGTTCATCATCAAAGCGAACCGACGGCAAACGGGTTGCTGGCAAACAAGTATTCCCGCCCCCTGGCTCTGGAGGGTCTCATCCTACCATGAAGGAACGAGATCTAGATTTCATTCCGGAGTCTGTCGGTGGAAAAGAACCGCAACCAGCAGGTTCACACATACATGATCGAATAAGAACAGGAACAGTGGTGGGGAAATCCCTTTCTTTGGTTGACTCAAATGCAAAGGTTACCGGACAAGCATGGTATGGCGATGATGTCAGGTTGCCGAATGAGGTCATTGGTAAAATCCTGCGTTCACCACATCACTATGCAAAAATCAAATCGATTGATACTTCAAGAGTCGAGGCTCTACCAGGAGTAATAGCAGTTGCTACTGGACAAGATGCCACGAATAGATTTGGGGTTCTTCCGGTTACCAAAGACGAACATGCAATGGCCGTTGAGAAAGTACGGCACATGGGAGATTTGGTCGCTTGCGTATGTGCTGAAAGTGAAGCCATAGCGATTGAAGCACTTGCTCTGTTTGATATCGAATGGGAACAGTTAGAACCGGTTTTTAATCGCAAGATGGGCTTGGAGGATGTTGATGAGCCAATTCATTGGCGAGGCAAATACCATTTATCTAGAACCAACGTACAAAAACGGGTTTTTCAGGAGTTTGGTGATCGTTCTTTGGTGACCAATCCACACGCTTCGTCACATGGTAAATGGAGTATGGAAGGCGTGCATCACGGTTTCACTGAACCACATGCGGTAGTTGCGCATTGGGACCCCAACGGGCGTCTCCAACTATACACTCCGCAACAAGTTCCCCATTATACACACCGAGCATTATCTACAGTCTTGAATGTTCCAATGCACCAAATCAACGTTATCAGAACCTTCGTAGGTGGCGGGTTTGGCGGTAAATCCGACCCTTTCCCGCACGAAATGTGCGCCGCCATATTAGCCAGAAAAGCTGGTCGACCCGTTAGAATCACCTTCGATAGGGAAGAAGTATACTGGATTAATCGTGGAAGGCATCCTAGTGATATCGAGGTGAAAATGACAGCAGATGATATCGGTAGAATTTCGGGCTTCGATATTGATGCATTGATTGACGGTGGTGGCTTTGCTTCGTTTGGTCACGTCACTTCTTATTACAATGGAGTATTGGCCACCGCACCGTATGAACTGGGCTCATTCCACTACACCGGGGCAAGGGTCTGGACCAACAAACCGGCCTCTGGTGCAATGCGGGGCCATGGGGCGGTGAACACGCGTTGTGCAGTGGAGGTAGGCCTCGATGAAATGGCTGAACAGATGGCGGTCGACCCTATTGACCTCCGATTGGCCAATCTCCTGCCACCTCACAGCCGAACAATTACCGGTTTCCGAATCACCTCAAACGGTATGAGGGAGGCGTTAGAAGAGGTAAGAAAAGGATCCAAGTGGGATGAAAAGTTTAGGCAAATGCCGCTGGGCAAAGGTATTGGTGTCGGATGTGGTTTTTTCATTTCAGGTTCTGGTCTACCAATCCATTGGGACCCAAACAGATTTCCCCATGCTACAGTTCACATCCAGGTTGACATGGACGGCGGTGTAACCGTCCACACCGGAGCTGCAGATATTGGTCAGGGCTCGACAACGGCAGTAGCCCAAGTAGTAGCAGAAGTGCTTGCATTACCTATCGAAATGATTCACGTTCGAAGCCACGAAAGCGATACTTCGCCAGTGGATTTGGGATCCTACTCAAGCCGTGTCACATTCATGAACGCCAATGCAGCAATCAGGGCAGCATTAGAGATTAGAGAACAAATTCTGAAAGCTGCTTGGGATATTCTCGGATACCATCCCAATACCTTAGTACTCAATGATAGAAGAATATACTACAAACACGATCCGGCAGTAGGAGTATCATATCTAAAAGCCTTACACAAGGCGCAGGAAGACAAAGGCTCGTTAATTGCTAGCGGGGCGTATCGCTCTCCTCCGATGGGTGGAGTGCACAAAGGTGCAGCAGCAGGTTTAGCACCAGCATACTCATTCTCAGCATATGTTGCAGAAGTCGATGTTGATGTCGAACTAGGTCTTGTTAAGTGTACGAATGTTTGGGCAGCACATGATTGCGGTAAAGCACTTAACCCGCTAGCCGTTAAAGGACAAATAATTGGTTCTTGTCACATGGGGCTTGGTCAAGTTCTGTCAGAAAAGATGGTCTATGGTCGAACAGGACACTTGCAAAATCCTAACCTGTTAGAGTATAAAATTCCCTCAGTCCATGAAATGCCGCATGTCGTGCCGATAATTATTGAATCGTGCGATCCAGAAGGGCCTTTTGGAGCAAAGGAGGCTGGTGAAGGACCACTATTACCAATATTGCCTGCTGTAGTTAACGCGGTGTATGATGCAGTTGGTATAAGATTCAGAGATTTACCACTCACCCCTGACACTGTTTACAAGGGGATTGAGCGAAAGAGGAGGTCGCTAAAGCTAGATGATTGTCTAGATTTGCCAAGTCCAAGATTGGAGCATGGGCCGATGCAAGAGATACTTGTTGAGCGGGCAAAAGAACATCGAACAAGAGACAAAGCTAGACAGAGGACAGAGGATACATCGCACTATGTTAACGGTGTATTGTTTGGTTTCGACCCGAATATTCCTCTCGAGGACCAGGTCGACGGTTGGCGCATGGCTACAGAGCCAGACCCAGAGCAACTTGCAGAGTTAGGTCTGGCAGGTAAAGCATGGCTCAAGAAAACACAACGAGAAATGGGGCGTGACTGAATTTGTTGATGCCACCATTCATTCTGCATCATCCAGTAAGTATCGCCGAGGCAACTCAGATTGCATCAGAGTTAATCGAGTCAGGTGAAGATTTTGACTGGGTTGCTGGAGGTACGGATGTATTGCCTAACTACAAGTGGCGAATAAACCCCAAACCACATGTCATCTCATTGGCAAAGATACCCGAAGCCAATCATGTGACGCAATATGAAATTGGGTGCATGACGAAACTTTCTTCATTGACCGAAGAAAACGGTGTGCATCCATTAATTGCCGAAGCTGCCTCCAAGATTGCATCATCACTCATTAGAAAGAGTGCAACTGTTGGTGGTAATTTGTGTCTAGACACCCGGTGCTTTTGGTACAATCAAAGCGAGGACTGGCGCCGTTCCATCGATTGGTGCCACAAGGCTGACTGTGGAACCGGTGCTGATTGCCGGGTAATTCCTAATCAGAACACTCTTTGCGTGGCGACCTATCAAGGCGATTTAGCACCAAATTTCATGGCATTGGGTGCAACGGTAACCCTGATCGGACCTCAAGGAGACCGCACGATTCCATTGACTGAGTTCTACCAATTGGACGGAATGAAAAAGAATGTCTTGCAACCAGGGGAATTCATGCTAAAGGTAACTCTGCCTCAGGACGCATACGAATATGACGGAAGTTACCAAAAGTTGAGATTAAGAGAATCCTGGGATTTCCCGGAGGCAGGTATCACTGCGGTATGGAAAAAAGGCGATTATTCCTCTCTCAAAATTGCCTCGACTGCGCTAGAATCCATTCCCAAAATTCATGGTGAGCAAGTTGATGAGTTCGTCGAAAAGTGGGAAAAGGGGTCTACGATACCACTACTTTCTGAGGCAATAAGGCGTTCAGTGAAACCAGTAAACAACACCGCATTGCCACCTAATTACCGTCGCTCGGTAGTCCGCGTTTTGGCCAAACGAGCCCTCAAAAATATTGGATGTGAGTAACTCATGCCATCCAGAATTACATTCACAATATGTGTTTTTGTTGTTAGTTTATTTGGGTTGTCAATAATACCTCTCTCTAGCAGTCAAGATCAGGTTGAAATACCATCTTGGGAAGTGGGTTGGGAGACAGATGTTGATGGTGTCTATGAACTCTCAATTTCCGGAGATAACGATATTCTAGATTCAATTGATTTCTTTATTGCCAACGAACGGATGACTGAAATAACCCTAGAGATAACCATTGATTGGGATGAGTCAGACAATATTCCTATCGAGCTAGAATATGATGAATCGGTTAGCGTTGCTGCATCAGACAACCAAACTTTCACCATTGAAATATCGGATGTATCTGGCTATTCATTCAAGCGTTCACCAACACAGTCAATGACTCTATTATTATCTGCTCAGGAGGTGGCCGTTGAACAAGCAATAACTACCCAAGAGATTGATGCCGAATTAACAGTGCCTTCAGTATTTGATCTAGTTTTGGAATCTGTAACAAAGGATGAAACACTATACTCAGGTTCGTCGATTGAGTATGTCTTGATAGTTACTAATCATGGTAATACAAAAGATGTGATTAAAATGCCAGAATCGTCTGTAAAATCTTGCCCTAATGTCGATGTTGAAGGGCTAGATGTATTGCGGGATGTAGAGGTTGACAATTCAACTTCTTCTGAGTATACCATACGAATTTCAGCATCTGAGTCACAACCAGAAAGGCTCTGTGAGGTGACTATCTCAATTAAGTCTGCAGGCAATGATAAATTATCCAGTACGGTGTTCGAAGTAAGCGTCAATTCTAACGCCGCTCCTGATGATGCGAGTAACTCAAACAATGAACAACCCTCCTCAACTCCTGAGGGTGAGATTACTGAGGCAGATACTCTAAGTTTTATACCGTTATATGAGTCTATTTTGGTAGTAATTATTGCAGTGGCTTTTGGAAGGCGAAATAATTGTTAAAAAATAACATACTGCGAGAAAATTTCCCTCAACATCAAGGGGTATTTTATACCCTTCGAGCCGTATAAATGATTGTATTAACATGCTCATCAATCAGCAAGCATTATGAGTGGAAAGAATTTCGGGATAATAGTAGTGTGCGATTCATCGCCCAAAGGGAGGAATAACATGACAGATGGGGAGAAGAAGAAAATTAGTCTTGAGACTTGGCTCAAGGTTGGTTTTATGTCATCGCTGTTGATATCTGTTGTATTGATAAGTCTGGTCAGTCTTGACAAGGAAACAGTCTTCTCCCCGTATGAAGAGGATGCTGAGTATTACAATATCCAATTGACTGAAATGCGGGCTAACCTTGGCGATGACGGTACTGGTTATACTGTTGCTAACACTATGTCTACACCAATGCTAGTCAACGATTGGAAAGACCCGCATCGGACTCTTTTGGTTATCGCTGCTCCTGAGAAACCTTTTGATGCAGCAGAAGCATCGGCTATCCATGACTTTGTTACCAAGAAAGGTGGTAAGGTTGTATTGGCATCTAACTCCACGAATGCTCAAATGGTTGCGAGTGAATTCGGTGTGAAATATTTTGATGCCCCAGTAGTTGATCCTTTCCAATTCTACGAGGTCGCCGACGAAGCCGGCCAAGCGTTGAACCCTGACGAAAGAAAACTTTGGGCAGCCGCTAGTATCGATCGGGATGTTACCCAAATGGGGGATGAGAAATATGTTCCATGTTCAAGCAACAACTTAGCAAATGCCCAAGTTAGTGACTGCCGCATGCCGGTCCTTTTTCACCGAGCAACAGCAATACAGGTGCTGGATGAAGATGTAGATGACGCCCGGGAGGTTATGGTGCTAGCACATGCATCAACCCCTGCGTTCATTGCTAGACAAGACACCAATATTGACAATTTGAACAACCCTACCTTAGGAGAAGGGAAGACCGGTCTGGTAATCAGAATTGATTATCCGGGGATTGAGGTTTTAGAAGAAAAACCAAACAATAACTTTGGTGAAGTGGATGTCACTGGTTCAATCGTTTTTGTTTCAGATCATTCGGTATTAGCCAACCACCTATGGAATCAAACAGTCGCAGAAGAAACCGGTAAGCAACAATGCAAATCACCTTTCTATGTATCCAATGCCCTAGGCAACTCACATGCTTGCTGGGATAGCGCATTGTTTGCTTCAGATGGCAGCGAGGTAGTTTGGCACGGTAATGGCCCATATTTCCAAGCATTATTTTATGATATGATGGAGTTTGATAATGAGGAAATCACCACGAAGGTAACAAGAGATCCTTCGGAATTTAACCTAGTCTTCGATGAAAGTCGACACGTTTCAAGTGCATTATCCTCACCATTTACTGAGGCTATCGGTGCAGTGGTCCTGCTGACTAGTGACAATGTATTGAAGTGGCTGATTATCCTCAACTTGTTTGCCCTTCTTGCTATCGCTATTATGGTCGTGCCAGAAAAAGAAAATTGGCGTCATGTTTTTGACTTAACCAGATTCAGAGAGAGGCCTACAAAAATAGACTCCTCCCAATATCAGAGACGAGTTAGAGAAGCCCTCTTGTCTAAAGTACGGCAGTTTAACGATTTAACGCGAGATGAATTTGCTCGTAAGTCACCTGCGGAGGTCATGTATATGGTCCGAGACCCGCGCTTGGTCGAACTGATAAGTTCGAACCGTTCCTACTCCAACGAAGAATTGAGGGAAGTGATTCCCCAAATACGTCGTTGGGGTAAATAAAATTAGGAGGAAAAAGACATGCAACCAGCCCCCCCACC
>DALZ01000132.1:0-3080 GCA_002496955.1 Euryarchaeota archaeon UBA128
ACATTTGGTGGTATTAATCTTGAAGACATCAAGGCACCAGAATGTTTTGAGATAGAGAAGAGGATTGCTGCAGAAACCGATATTCCTGTTATGCACGATGATCAACACGGGACGGCTATAATCTCAGGTGCGGCCTTAATCAATGCAGTAGAGCTACAAAATAAACAGTTGAATCAAATAAAAGTCGTAGTGCTAGGGGCTGGGGCATCAGCAATAGCATGTGCGAATCATTATGTTGCTCTCGGTGTTGATAGAACGAACATAAAGATGGTTGATAGCAAAGGCGTTCTGACGCAGAAACGGTTGCAGAATGATGAGCTGAACGAGTATAAAGCAAATTTTGCCCATGATATTGCAGAAGGTGATTTAGCCTCCGCACTAATTGAGGCAGATGTTCTGTTAGGGCTTTCAAAAGGCGGCTTGGTAACAAAAGAAATGATCGCAAGCATGGCCGAAAAACCGATAATCTTCGCCTTAGCAAATCCAACACCAGAAATCACCCCGGAAGAGGTAAGAGAAGTAAGGGAAGACGCAATAATTGCAACAGGGAGGTCTGATTATCCGAACCAAGTCAACAATGTGTTAGGATTCCCATACATATTCCGCGGCGCATTAGATGTAAGAGCTACCGACATTACTCAAAACATGAAGATGGCCGCAACAAAAGCGCTAGCCGAGTTAGCCAAGGAACCGGTTCCAGATTATATCTCCGAAGCCTATGACGGGGCAACTATGCAATTTGGCCCCGAGTATATTATTCCTAAACCATTCGACCGGCGAGTTTTGATTTGGGAGGCATCCGCCGTTGCCCAAGCAGCGGTAGATGAGGGGATAACTCAGATTGGCAAGGATGATTTTTCACTGACAAAGTATCGAGAAGAATTGGAATCCAGACTTGGTCTATCATATTCGATAATGCGTCATATGATTAATCAAGTAAGGGGGCGAGGTAAGCGAATAGTATTCCCTGAAGGCGATAATGAAAAAGTGATTAGAGCGGCAGCACAATTAGTTGAGCAGAGGATATGTCAACCAATTCTCCTCGGCTCAAAAGAGCGGATAGACTCGATTGCAGATGAGTTAAATTTGAATTTCGAGTATGAAGCCCTCGATCCAAGATATGATGATCGTAGAAAATTAGTATATGCCCCGGCACTGTTCAAACGACGACAGCGCAAGGGAATGACATTAGAGGACGCGGAAAGATTACTGAAGAGCCGTCCATATTTTGCTAGTCAAATGGTCGCTAGTGGTGATGCTGATGGTTTTGTTGGCGGCGTTAGTAGAAATTATGCCGATGTGTTGAGACCAACAATAGAAGTTATTGGTTCAGATTCATCAGCTCATTGCGTGATTGGCTGTTACATGGTAAATGTGAAGGGCAGGACAATCTTCTTGGCAGATGCCACTGTAAATGTTTATCCAGACAGCCCTACGCTTGCTGAAATTGCCATCCAGACGGCTAAAATCGCTAGGCGATTTGGTATTAAACCTAAAGTTGCGATGCTATCATTCTCCAATTTTGGTAGCACAAAAGCGCAACGTTCAACAAGAATTGAAGAGGCTATTGGAATTGCTAAAGAGATAGATCCAACACTGATAATTGACGGGCCAATGCAAGCAGATACCGCATTAAATCCATCCGTACAAGATGATTATCCATTCATGAATTTCCAAGGCCCGGCAAATGTTTTGGTGCTACCTAACCTTGCTGCCGCAAACATTGCATACAAATTGCTTGAAGAACTTGGTGGAGCAGAAATGACTGGGCCAATTCTTGAAGGGATGGATAAACCAGTTCAATTAGTAGCACGTTCAGATGGGGTTAGACACATCGTCAACATGGCAACAATATGTGCAGCAGACGCGATAAGACAGGATTCATATTGGGAAACTCTAGCATCAAATCAGGAAGATTAGCAGAATTTTAGCAGTTCTAATTAGTTTTTAACGGCTGGAAGGCTGCATTTCGACAACACTAGAACCTAGAAGTTATTGATGTTCTCCGTCTTCAAACATAATTACAGGGCGCCTCGGTCGCCAAAATGCACCGGTGACGAAACCAGCACACAGACCGCCAAATAGCAGGTTAAACCATCCAGAGTAAACATAATCACCCATACCTCTTAACCAAGGAATTGCGAATGAGGGAAAAACTCCAAGCATGGTTGTCCACAATAACTCAGACCGAATATTTGCTCCATAATCAGCTTTTTTTGGTACTATTACTGCAGGACCCTTTCTTATTGGAGTAATAACTAAACGAAGTAGTAATCCATGACTGTCTCTGTCCATGGGAGCGCTTGATAATGCGTGTATCGAATTGTTGCTCGGGTGGATTTCCATGGTCGCAGTATGCCATTGCATAGGTCCGTGACCGTCGAATGCACGTGGCCGTCCATCCATCATAGCACCTCTGTAGTTTGAAGATACTGCGTCCGCTAGAATCTCTTTAGTACCTGATTTGGGTTTTATTTTATCAGTAGTTTTTGCGTGAATCCACTCGCTTTGAGTCGGGCAGCGTACTTCCCAGTCACCTTCGAATTCATCCCCAAGCTCAGCAATATTCTCATTCAAAAGCGAAATTATCGCAGTCAATCGTTGCTTATTCCAAATCATCTCATCGCCAAGGGATAATTCTGAATCTAATATTGACGATAACTGTGATAAGTTAAGCGGTTCCTCGGTAATGAAAAAATTTGGACACCTAACCTCGTGCCTTGGTCGTTGACCAGCGTAAATCCAGCCACCTTTATTTTCTCCAAGAAAAAGAGAACCGGCCTTAACATGGCTAAATACGAGACCGGCAAATTTGAGTTCTTTCATAATGAACCCTATATGATTAATTTTTCCATTCGCTTATACCAAGCCATCCCACTATCGTGATCTTGTAATAACGAGAATTGTGGAAACGGCGATATTGACCGCATGTAGCCAAACACAGAAAAATCAACCAAGTTTGGTTCTGAGCCTCCAAAGAAGTCCTGATTTCCATGCTCATCGGTGAACTCGGTCAACAGATCATGCCACAGCTGTTTGGGCTTTCGACCATCTTTCTTGACCCTTTTCTTGGCAATTAT
>DALZ01000132.1:3476-12845 GCA_002496955.1 Euryarchaeota archaeon UBA128
TTTTGAAATCCTAGTGGTGGTCTTAAATGCCGAACCTAATGTGCCGTACAAAATTGGAACAGTTGCTTTGGATAGTTTTGTATCAGCCCATTCGAGCCATTTCGTAGTTCGTTCTTCATCGCCGTTGGAGAGTAATTTCCCAGCATTGTAATTATTATCGATGTATTTCATTATCGGTGTTGAATCTGTGTGGTGTTGGCCATTTTCGTCGGTAAACACGGGAACTTTCCCCCAATCTCCTGCGAACGCGACTGATTTTTTTATTTTCAAGCCATTGACAGAAACATAATCAACATCTAGTTTGAGATATTCTATGATTCCTCTAACTTTCCAACAGAAAGGACAGGTGTGCAACATGTGTAATGACACTTTTGCCATGTCAATCCGAAATATCGTACCCATTTCAAACCTTGTCTGCTGAATCCGGTACAGGCTTCCATCCAGTCTTCCAAAACTCTAGATCGTCTAGCCACTTTAACCACTCGATGTCTGTGCAGGATAATAATCGAATTGCTCTACTATCCAGGGCCTCTTTATTCACCAGTGATAAAGATCCATTGTCTAAACATTCTTGCCACTCAACTTGCATTTGCCTGATCCTGCGCTTAGCCTCTTCAGGATTGTCAAAATTTCGTTCGCACATGTCTCGAAGCTCTAGTAACCATGTCCGTCCGTCTTTAGTAACAGGTTCAATGACTCTGTCGGAAGGTTTCTTTCTTGAGAATGGCCACCATCCCATAAACTTCCGCATAGGTAGTACTTTTTGAACTTGGTTCAAGATAACCGTCAGTTAGGTATATGATTCAATAGTATAAGTCTACTGAGCGACACATGGGAAGAATATCTGTACACTTACACGGGTTAGCGAAAGAAAAGGCCTACGCAGAGATGCTGAAAAATTATGGGGATAGGCTAAAATCGTGCAGCATTGACATAGTATTCCATAACAGCAAAAAATCGTTAGATGATTATTTTGATGCCATCAGTAAAAATTCAGCATTATATTTGCTAGATGAGAATGGCGATGAGTATACATCCCGAGACTTTGCAAAAACGATAAAGCAGTGGACGGTAAGCAATAGAGACGTAAGTTTAGCAATTGGACCTGTAGATGGCTGGGGTGAATACAAACACCGAAACACAAACTTGATTGCTCTCTCTAAGATGACCTACCCCCATGAATTAGCAGCAGTAATGCTAGTCGAGCAGGTTTATCGCGCAACGGAAATTATCAAAGGGAGTAATTACCATAGGAATTGAGCAAATGCTCAAAGAGAACCCATTGCTAGGAGTGTTACTGATAGTATGATTATCGCTGAATCAACCGTCGTTTGGATGCTTCTAGTGTTCGATGCAGTCATTGGCGTGGCCTTGGTTTTTGGAGCCAAAAGCCAACCCTTTCCTACCCCTGCAAAGAGATTTGGCACACTGATTTTGATTATTACAGGCTTATTGCTACTCGGACAATCTGCACCAAATCCAACAAGTTTGGAGGCTCATTTAGGGATATTATCAGTAATTGGTGCCTTTGGTTTGGTTGCGGGTATTCATCATATGTTGAACACGCGTCGGGAAGTCTTGGTGGCTCCAATGTCAGGCTTTCTGTTTTGTGTGGGAGTTGCCGGTCTTATTACTAAAACATGGGACGATTTAACAAAGTTAGAACACTGGGCAGGCTTCTTAGCGCTAGTCGTACTTGCTGGCGGCCAAACATGGTTAGTATTCCGTGGGTTGTTAATTGGGCGGCTGCCACTTGCCTGGAGTCAGGCTGGTATGGTTGCACTCCACCGCGGCCAATTACACGGTTCTCATGGTGCAATAGAATGTTTCGAGAAGGCGTGGGATGCCGACGAAGAACATCTAAATCCAATGGCATATTCTGCTCTGTACAAGATTAATTTATTTCTTAATGACTCTGAACAAGCAAAACACTGGAAGGACCTTTTTTTAGAATCGGGCGGGAATAATTCAGTAGCCGCTGAATGGCTGGCTGCGATCGATGAGTGCTTGTCAGCGATGGGCTACACACCAGTCGTAGCTGAAGAAGAATGACTAGAATATACCAAGTATTGGCCTTTTTTTGCCGAAAAAGAGCAAAATACACAACGTTTTATGTAGTTTAACATACATATACTACTAATGGGACTGGAGATGTTTAAACAGAGATGGATGCCAAGTTTGATGATAGTAATTCTTGCAGTTTGGTTTGTCGCTAACCTACTCTCGCAATTAGTATATATCTCAATCAATGGAACTCCATATGATGGAGTCGCTATGTTGACTTCACTCGGCCAAATTTATTATTTCATTATTGCCATCGAACTTATTTTATGGCTATATCTATCTGGATTATTGATTGTAAAAGTAATTAAACACGTCACGCAAAACCACTTGAACAGGGAAATTGGTAATGCTGGAGAGCTATCAAAAACGACATCCATGGCGTAATTCTTACGATGGATTCAAGACCCTTCTCGTTCAAAGACATCCATGTCTGATATGTCCGAGATACGAAATTATTCAGGCCGTCCTATGGAAATTACTGATTTAATAAATTTTGAAAGCGCCATAGACGAGGTGCCTTCAGGGGCTAGAGTCGTGACCATCGAAGAAGCGAGAATAAGTTTGGGAACGGCAAGGAAGCTGTTAATTGAACTACAGTCAATTAGTGACAATGCGGCAGATTTGACAGAAGAACTTGATATTGTCTTGGAGAGTTACGATTCCAGCCATGATCATGTTTGTGAGTTGGCTGATTATCTGGCGAGCATGATTCATTCTTGGCATGGAGTAGTAGATAAATTAGAAAAAACTGGAGCCAGAATGGCTTGCTTAGATCCAGGAAGGCTGGAGTGGTATGGTGTTGTAGATGGGCAGTTGGTGTCATATTCATGGGCTCAGGGTGAGGAAGATATTGAGTGGTATCATGCCATTAATTCCAGTTTTCTTTGCCGTAAACCACTCATAGAAGCATGAAATAGGCCTGCACAGGCGGGATAAGGATGGTTAGGATTAATCGAGTGTACACTGGGACTGGAGATAATGGAACATCGGCATTTGTGGATGGCTCAAGGCATAGAAAGTCCCATCCAAGATTTGTCGCTGTTGGCACTTGTGACGAACTAAATTCGATAGTTGGAATTATTCGTCGCGAATGCGCTTCCTTGCCAAATCACGCCGATGGTGGCAACAGCGCTAGTATTGGTCGGATTCAAAAAATTTCAGCAGCCGCGCTGGATAGAATCCAAAATGAATTGTTTGATTTAGGCGCTGAACTTGCTTGTGTTCCAGAAAATTTACCCGATTACATGCAGTTGATTAGCGAGCAACAATGTGATTCCTTGACTGATGAAATGGATGCTTGGATTGAGCATTTGGAGCCGCTAACCAGTTTTATTCTTCCTTCTGGAATTGGGCCTGAGCCAATCATTCACCATGCACGATGTGTAACTAGGAGATTAGAGCGCAGCCTCATTGCAATAAGAGACGATTCTGGTGAGGATGCAGTAAGAAACGAGGCGATAGTTTACATCAATCGACTGTCGGATTGGTTCTTTGTTTTTGCACGCTGGGTCACAAAAAATCTAGGTGAGAGTGAGGTATTATGGACGCCACTGGCAAAACGCCAAGAATCTAGCAATGTCTCAGGGATGATAAAGAAATTCCATGCTAACGAGCAGGATTTTGACAACTTAGAATAAGCCATTTTGTAGCGCAAACTCACGCGCTTTACTAATCACAGACTTTGTCTCGTTGTGAGTTGCTAAATCTAAGGCATGTTCCCAGTCGAGCCACATATAGTCCCTGTGTTCATTTGAGAGACTTACTGAGATTTTATCAGTAGTCGCTAAGTACCAAAAGACTTGCTTGTTGGTCTTTTTTCCCTTGTGCTTGAAACTGTAATTTGTACGTTCTTCGAACCCATCGATAAATTCAATATCGGAAATCCCAGTCTCTTCACCCAATTCTCTAGCGGCGGTCACTAGATTATCTTCGTCACTATCTTCAACATGGCCTTTTGGCAGGTCCCAATGGCCTTGGGGATATTGCAGTAGTAGAATTGTGTCAAAGTTGACCAAAACAACCCCGCAGGAGGTCTCCATGCTACACGCAGTAAGTTATTGGTCAAGTTATTTATCCTAAATGGCGTAGTATATTTGTAGTACTGTCACCAATTAAGTCTTGACAATATGTAATAGTAAAATGAAAAAATTCTAAATTTGTTAGCAATTATATATTAGAGATTAATGGGTTAAATATGACCTCTTTTATCGCTTTTCTGAAACAAAAATTATTTTGGAGAAAAGACATGAAAGCTGAACGATTGGTGTCGGTCAGAAAACTAGCACCGATGATTTTTTCTGAGCCGGGTAAGTTACTTTATGTCGGAGCTAGACACGACAGGATGGATTTTGGAAATGAATTGAAAGAAGCGGGAAATGAGTTCACAATTTTGGAAATTTTCGAACCAAATGTCAAGCATTTGAGAGAGGCCTGTCCTTGGGCAACTGTAATTCGAGGAGACGTACGCAAATTAGATAATTTCTCAGAGAACCAATTTGATTATGCGTTCTGGTGGCATGGACCTGAGCACATCAAAGTAGAAGAGCTTCCAGAAGCGCTAATAGGCTTGGAAAAAATCACCAAAAAAGCTGTTGTTTTGGGCGCCCCTTGGGGTATCTATCCACAACACCATCTACATGGAAATCCCCATGAAGAACATGCAGCATCGTTGTATGAGCATCATTTTGTCGAGCTAGGATATGAAGTAGAAGCGATCGGCGCTATCGATAAAATTGGGTCTAATGTGACTGCAGTGAAATATTTACAATGACTTACCTGTATTAGGAACGGAAGTTATACATTCTAACTTCTAACCGTAGGCTCGTGAGTGAGTTACAGATACCTCAATTTATTCGAATCGTCGCAGATTCAGATTTTGATGGTCTTTGTGGTGCAGCAATTCTTAAGAAATACAACCCGGAAGCAGAGATAATATTTACTCATGCTGCGCAGATAAGAAACGGAAGCATGGATGATTATATCGACCGTGAAACAGTGATTGTAGATTTACCATTCCATCAGAATTGTGGGTGGTATCTCGATCACCACCAGACGAATAGACCTACTATCGAACAGTTAAGCGTATTTGAAAAAAACGGTGGAGTTATTGATTGGCAACCAACGCCTTCGGCCGCTAGACTTGCATATGAGAGGGCGAAAAATCATGCAGATTTAGGTAATTTTATTGAATTAATGCCTTTTGTTGATGCTCTGGATTCTGGTGGCATAACACTGCAGGAGTTCATCGACGACGGCGACTTAATGTGTTTTAGTAGAACTTTGTCACAGACCGAATCTCAGTATATGATTGATATTGCTAATCTGTTAGCAACGGGCTTAACGATTAGGGAAATAATGATTTTACCAGCGGTTGTTGACAAACTAAAATTTCAAAGAGAAAGCCGCAAGCAATTACAGCAGTTAGTGATTGAAAATACCAAAGTAATCAATCGGTTAGCCATATGCCATCTCGAAAATACTGGCTATTATTCTAATGGCTACTTAGTCACAGCAACATTCGGTGATTCTGTTGACGCATGTTGCATAATACATGGATACAGTGATGGTGAGATAAATGATGCAAACAGACCACCTCTATCAGCTAGTTTCTACGCTAATTCGTTCAACATGAATGGTCAAGGCAAATATGATTTGTCGCGCTTAGCAACGCGCTTCGACCCAAATGGCGGCGGCCATGTGAATGCCTGTGGTTGTAGAATTCAAGACCCGGGATTAGAGCATAATCTAACCGAATGGCTCAGTATGTGGGCTGATCGTGATACTGTGTTAAAGATTCATTAAACGAATGAAAAAATCCTAAACCATGTGGACTTTTTTCTGAATATTAGCCTCATTGTCAACTTAACATCTTTAGTTTCATAGGTTTTCTTGCCGGTTAATTGAATAGCAACCTACTAGGCGGGTAATATGTAGGAGGTGATTAGTATGCAAGAAGAACACATGGCGAAATGTTTGGATATTGCATACCAAGCAAACATCCCTAAACAACAGCGTAAAGCGAAAGTAGCCAAATCTCCGGACTGGCAGATTATGGAAAAGAAATGGCGCAGTATCCTAACTCTAGCCTTGGATGAAGCCGAAGTTCCAGGCGATGATGATGAGATGAGCGCGCCCAGAGCCAACCGTATTATGCGACGCAGGGGTCGCAGCAGCAGCCCAAAAACCTCTATTGATTGGTTACCGGAAAACGAGATAATATCGTCAGATAGTACCGAATCAGATGCTTTTAGATTGGCAGTTTTACTAATTAATAAGCAATTGAAGCGCGGTGACTGGAGTGATGAACTTTCAGCGTTAGAGAATTCGATTAGAGAAAAATGCTTAACTAATGGAGTCGACGCAATTTGGCACACTTTAGGGCAGAAGACAGACCTGCTTGCGCAATTTGTTGCGTTCCCAACGGCCAAGAAGAAATCTAAAGCAAGTAAAAAAGTCGACATATCGATTGGCAGAATTGACGTGTTTAACAATGAAGAATTAGCCGATGTGATCGCTCAATTATCTCCGCTCTGTGTCGATGCTAGCCAACAAATTGCAATTCAAAAAGTCCAATCGCAACTCTCAGCCAAACGCCCATTAGAGGTCAACCAGAATCTTCTAGAATTAACTGGTTCCGCATCAATTATTTCAGTTATTTTAGCGATTGCAAGTAATAATGAATCTGTTAAACCGATCAAAGAATTAGCCAAAATCGATAAGGGACTTGCGGAAGAATTTGAAGATTTAACACGCTTAATGGGCGGTGAAGTCAAAGACTGGGAGGCCAGCACAAGTGCAGGAGATAACGGGTTAGCAAGTGCCAGAGCAAGATTTGCTTGGCTAAATTTCCCTGATTCTGTAAGCGAACTTCCTCCAAAGGAGATTGCAACCGGCCTTGAAATTCTCGAGTCGATTCCCAATTCTCAAGTACAAATTCAAAACCTTAAGTGGCTTTATCTTGCCGCACTCACTAAATCGGGGGATAGTGAGCAGGCTGTTGATTTGCTAATCTCTAACACCTTAGATCACTCAATAGAAATCGAAAAATTATATGAGTTAATTTGCTCATTGAATTCTGCCGCAGTCAATAATTGGTTAACTGATCAAATGACGTTGTTGGATGAAGGTGCATTACAGTATATTGCCAATCATAGCAATAGTTCGCTTAATCTGAAGAATGAATGTTACAAACAAATTCAAGACATTGGTGGAGAGGCTTGGGAAGAATCATCGGTTCAGGCAGTCGAGATTTTTGCCCAAGAATTAGAGATAAGAAGACTTAGTAAGATACTCACAGAAAATGACCTTACACCACTTTCACATCCCTATGAAGTACTATTATGTTATCATATTTTAGCGACCAACAGCGAACAGGATTTGTGGGATAAGTTTGTTGACATTAGGCGACAAGCACTCACCTCGATTCACAGCACAGAGCCTCCACAGTATCTCTCTGCAATGGCACAAAGTCTAATCATGTTAATGGAGGGTAATAGGGTAGATGATGACCCGTTCACGGTTTTACCTAAAAAGGGCTATCAAGCGCTAAAACAAGCACGAAACGCCCTCAAACAAGGTGGCACTGGAATCGCCTCAAGAACTCACATCGAACATCTTCAAAATAGTCTTGACCAGGCTGAACTTTCTACCCTCGAAGAAAATTTATTGTTGACACTCATTGCAACATTAAATCTCAACCAAGCAACCATTTCCCTACAACATGGTGACGCAGATGACGAGATATTTGCCACTTTGAATCAATTAGTAGTGGGATCCAACATTCCAACTAGACTGGTTCGCTCAGTTAGACAATTGGTATTCGACCATGACATTGGTTTGGAACAATTAGTCACTTGGTATCAGCAAAATAATCCTCTTTCACCATGGCACACGCTCGCTAGAGCGGCGCTGTTCGCCCAAAATAACGATGAATTAAATGCGGCAAGAGAATATAGAAGGGTAGCAGAAAGCGGAGAATTCGACTTTGAAAATTCTATGGTTCTATACCGCAAGTCGATAATTCATCTAGCGCACGCCGAGCAATGGAAAGAAGCGGTAGATTTACTCGATAATCAACCTGCATTAAGAACTGCGATTACCAAACGCTTCCAACTTTACTTGAGGGTGTCATTTATCGCCAGTAATCAAAAAACTAACGAAGCAACGCAATTGCTGAAAGATTTTGTCAGACGAACAAAACAAATCCAAGAAGAGAATATGAGCGGCGAGCTGATAGAAAAAACCATCAATTTCTTTGCCGAAGATGAACTCGATAATTTGCGGAACTATCCATTTGAGCATTCAAGGGTATTACCATCTGAGCCATTTTCTGGTAGAGTCACCGCAGCACTAAATTCAGTGCAAAGGAACAAACGTCGAACTAGACATGGATTTGATGGTAGATTCCGTAATGAAATGCTACAAAATCCGCCGTCAATCATGGCGTTGTATGATATTGCTAGAGATTCAGCAGACAAGAATCCAATCGAGGGATTGATGTACTTAGAGCGAGCACAGAACTCAGGCAAGTTCTCAACCTCTGAAATGAAACGACTGTTTGACGCAGAGAGAAGTTTGTTTGCAACACACAAGCGAGAAATTCCTAACTCAGCACGTCGTTATTTGAAAAACCTAGCCTTACCTCCGCTAGTGATTGTCGATACTAATATCCTGGTTGATGCTTTAGTCGACAAGATTGCCCATAGTTTGGAATTAGCAAGTGAAACGAGCCTTGATTCATTTGAACATGACAATTTCCACAAGGTACTCTTAAGTCGTGCAGATGCTGGTAGAATCAATCTTTGGTTACCTTCAATAGTCAGGCACGAAATTGTCGAATTAAGCAAGCGACATAACAGATTGAAAGCAAAATTTCAATCTTCATTGGTGAAGCCAGAGGTACTGGATTCTGTATTTGAAAACAACAAAATTACTCATCTTGTCGATGAAATAATTACCGAATTTAATCGCTGGAAACCGATTGATATCCATCTTGAGAAAGAAGCTGTTGAACAAGAGAATGTCGAAGAAATCACCGAATTCCTCGATGAGTACGTTGAAATTTATGAAGAACTTACAGAGATGAAAGTTGCTAGAGAACCAAAGCAGAGTAGAACCAAGATTGGTGCCAATAAGGTATTCCCCGAGGCCGCTGATAGGGAAATAATGGCGATTGTCAAATTACTGGCAACACAATCATTGGAAGGCCTAGGTAGCATACTGATAGCAACTAGAGATGGTGACTTTACTTTAACAGCAAGAGCATTTGAGGAAAGGTTCGGGTATGGTATAATCAAGAATAGTAAA
>DALZ01000132.1:13194-13355 GCA_002496955.1 Euryarchaeota archaeon UBA128
TAAACTTGCTTTCGCCAGGCAGCATAATATCTTGCGACATCTAGAGAATCGTCATTGCTAAAAGGGGTAAATTCAATTGAGTCTAGCATAGCGAATGAGTCTTTAAGCCAAGATTCCTCTAAAGGCCACGGGGGTGGTTGTACTGTTTGATGTCCCTCATC
>DALZ01000122.1 GCA_002496955.1 Euryarchaeota archaeon UBA128
TCAGTCCATTGCTTGGCCGATTTATCGTTTCGATTAATTTCTACAATTGTCAAACTCTGCCAACAAGGTTGGTGTTCATCAGGTGCTTGGTCATTCAATGGAATTGCATTTTGCCCTGTTGTATGGGGCAATATCAGATAACCCGGCTCCCACCAATTATTTGCCTTGATTTTTTCAAGCCAATGTTGAGTATTTACACTCGGCACTATCAAATGGCGCATGCGCTTCGCCCTATCCAAGCAACACTGGGGTTTGAGCATGGCGGAGCAAAATGGTAATCCAAAACAAACCGGTCTGTTGCTCATCGGTATGGGCCCGGGCGGGATTGGTTCGATGACCGCCGATGCAGTAGCCGCCGCAACGGCTGCAGATTTACGTTATTACGAAGCTTATACGGCATTATGGCCGGCGACAGAGTTAGCAGAATTAGAGAAGGTTATTGGACGAATTGAGAAAGTCATGCGCCCGAGAATTGAACACCCAGATGAAATTCTTAATCTGGCCACAGAACAATTGGTCGCTATACTAATTGTCGGCGATCCATTACAGGCAACGACTCATATTGATTTGCAACTACAAGCCGAGGAAAGGAATATCGCATGTGAGATATTGCACGGTATTTCAATAACTAACTTAGTGACTGGGGCAGTAGGGTTGTCTAATTACAAATTTGGTCGACAAACGACTCTGACCTATGCTTATTCTGGGTGGATCGCTACCTCCCCGCTGGAGGTTATCGCAATCAATCGGTTGTTGGGCCATCACACGCTGGCTCTACTAGATTTAGACCCAACCGGTTCAGGAGAAGGTCAGCAAAAACCGATGAGTCCAAGCGATGCTGCCGAAGTCATACATTTGATGCTCAATAAAGTGAAAGAGGAAGTCGTCCATATCGAGGAAAATGAGCAATTAGCAGAATTAAAGCAGCATGCCTTATCAGAGATTACCTCACTTGATGCGGAGTTGTTGCCAGTCGTACTCTGTAGTGATATGGGGACTAAAGATCAGATGATAATTTACACCACTCTAGTGGGGTTAGCAAATCTACCTGGGGGCAGAATGAATTGTTTGGTTTTCCCTGCAATTACCAGTGATGTTGAAGAGAAGGCTTTGCTTCGGTGGGTAAAGGAAGAGTGAACAAATGTCAGATGAACTGCTCATTTTGTTTTCATTCTTACTCTTTATGGGCATTTTTGCTGGTGTTGGCATCGCTTCAATGTGGGTTAAGCAGGACACTACTGATGATTATCTTGTGGCTGGTAGAGGGATGCATCCCGCCCTTGCTGCGCTTTCAGCGGTGAGCACTTGGAACTCTGGATATATGTTCATTGGATTTATTGGTTTTATCTTCCTCCAAGGATATTCAGCAATATGGATTGCCTTAGTATCAACTATCGGTCAATTAGTTGCTTGGATTTGGTTATACAAGTATATCCAAAAAGAAGGCAGTGAAAGAAATCTACGTTCATTATCGTCACTGGTATCGAGTAAGTCTGGTGCCACAGAAGCAAAAATAGCCGCAGTATTGTCGGTGTTTTTCTTAGCAATTTATGCTGCTGCCCAACTAACGGCCGGTGGTGTAGCGTTGAAATCTATGCTCGGATGGTCTGAAGTTACTGGCATCTTGATTGGTTTCGTGCTCGTTGTTGCCTATTGTTATGCTGGGGGAATTCGTGCTTCGATTTGGACTGATGCGGCGCAGTCGGCAGTGATGATTGTCGGTTCGAGCATTTTATGTTTGGTTGCCCTTGCTAAAGTTGGCGGCATCGGCGGGCTGCACAATCAGTTAACTAACATCGATCCAGATATGGTCAACATCTTCCCCTCGGGATTGAAATTTGGTGCTACTTTATGGATCGCAGCCTTCTTCTTGGGCGGACTTGGTGTCGCTGGTCAACCGCAGGTTGTTTCCCGTGTGATGACGTTAAACAATGATTCGGATAGAAAGCAAGCGATGGTGTGGTTCTTCGTTTGGCAAACCCCGTTTATTGCTCTAATGTTCTTGATTGGTCTTGCAACCCGAGCAATATTCCCCGAGATGTTAGCGGAGGACGCAGAAACCGGTTTGCCTACTCTTGCACAAAGTCTGAATCCGATACTCGGCGGAGTTATACTCGCATCTATTTTTGCCGCCACAATGTCTACCGCCGATAGTCAAGTATTGGCTTGTACAGCGGCCATAACCGACGACATAAAACCTGAATGGAATCAAAACCACGGGATGACAAAAATGGTGACATTGGTAGTTGCGGCATTTGCAACGGGGATTTCTCTGGTAGGTCAGCAATTTCCTGGGTTTGGTGATTCAGTGTTCGCGTTAGTTGTATTCGCCGTATACGGGCTGGGCGGAATATTTGTTCCTTTAATTCTAATCAGAATGGCGGGATATGAGCCTGACTCTCAGCACACGATTTCAATGATGATTGCAGCTCTACTCGGCGTTTTGGTATGGACATTGTTGGGCTATGGCGAAGATGTCTTTCCCTCTGTTCCTGGGATGGGTGCAGCGTTTGCTGTCCATTTTAGTCTGTGTTGGCTGCGCAACGATTCAAATTCCAACCCATTCGGGCGGTACAGCGTGCCGACCAGAGAAGTTGCAGCCATCGGCGCAGTAATTATGCTAGCACTCGTCGGTGGGATTGAATATTCATATCAAACTACTGCGCCAGATGGCGATTCGACAAGTGATAAGATGGGAACTTATTCCGTCAGTGGGACATATTCCTACCATGAAATTGCAGAGGGCTCTGAATATATCGAAGATGGAGGTTCCCTAACAGTAACTAGTAGTTCTGATGATGCGACCGACTCAGTAGATGATTTGAACATCGTTGGGGTTAGGGTGAGTATCTCTCATATCGATGACGAGACTTTAACGGGGCCGCTTTGCGTTGCTGCCGACCCACCGCAGGATGATCTTGTTGAGGCGAGTATTTCCCATGAGGGTTTGAATCTGTCAGACTCGAGCACAGAGGCGTTTGACTTTCAACTAGACTGGCATGACTCAACCATTATTGGTAACAATGTCAGTAATATGACTAAATCAGCCATAGAAGCCATGCTTGATGGTGGCGGTCTTGGCTTCGGAGTGCATAACCTCGAACTAGCTGTAACAGTCCAGAACGGTGGCGGTTTCCAGTGCAATAGTAATGATGATGGTCAAGAAGTTAGTTACGTAGTAGAATTGGTCTCGCTTGAATATCAAATCGTGATGGCGTGACGGCCGGATTACAGAATAAATCGCTGCCCTTGTTTAGCAATCTTCCAGCCCATTTCAACTACTGTTGTATGCTCTTCACTCCATTCATCGAATACTGGATTAGTGTGGTTGAGATGAAAGAATAGAATATCAGGGTCGCCTTGTTGTTTGTAACCTAGCAAATTTATTGTCTCCTTTATGGGTGGATGTGGTACCACATTTTGACTACGAGATTGCAGTTCATTGTGCGACCAAAATGTTCCGTCGAGTAAAGCAATATCCACTTCGAGTTCTTTCAGCCACTGGCGTATCGAGGTGGTTTCGTGCAATTTCAACGTCTCTTTCCAAGTATCATGATCTGGAAGATATAACAGTGATTTGTGCTGACCTCTAATGACAAATGCATGCATATCTGATAGTTCACCACGATGGGGCACTAGAATTGGCGTAATAGTGAATCCTGCATTACTGATAGTGGCCTTATCGCTAATCTCAGAAATCGAAAAAACCCCCTGCTCTAGCATTAATCGCCAATGCGGAGTTTCACGGATTATGCCCTCCATTCGCTTGGATACATGAAGAATTATTCCTTTCGCGTTTATTGTTTCTCTCCCGAATAGACCAAGCCCGTCAATGTGTCCAAAGTGAGCATGGGTTATCCAAATTTCATCCGGAATACGGTTTTCCAATAATTGTAGTTGACTACCTAAATGGCGCGAAGCATCAATAATGTGCAGTTGTTCCTGATCGATTATCCCTAGGGAAGTAGGGTATCTGTAATCGTTTGGCGATAAACCGATGCAGCAGGGCTTATTGCATCCGGGTTGGGGTCGTCCGCCGTCTTGGGCATTCCCAAGCAAAACCACCTCGACCATGCTAAGGCCACTATTATCTGCATCATGAATCTGTTTCATTCGATGTGACGAGGTCGCGAAGAACTCAAACCGTACCTGTGATTGGACTGCGTTGAGGGGATTCAATGGCAAGGCCAACAAAAGTTGAGTTCCCCGGGCAAAAAAAGCAGCGAGTGCGATTGCGCGGCACTAAGCACGCCAATGAGGCAACCGCTAAGAAATTGCGAAAAGATTTGTCAAAATTACTCGACGACCCTCTGGCGCACCTACCCGAAATGGTTTGGAAGGGAAAAATGCGTTGGGGAAGGACTGATCCGGTAACTAAAACACTGAAAGAATTAAACAAAATCATAGATAAGAAGCATGATACAAAATGGCTTGCAAAACGCATGATGGCAAAGCGCGGGGACCCCGTTGCAAAAGCGTTCGCTGGCTCCCTACATGCTTGTCACGACGAAGATTTTACTACCGTGGGAAAATTTGCATCGGCATCCTTCGGCTCTGCGTCATTCGTACGCAGGGGCGATGGTAAGCAGGGCTACCTCGCAGGACTGCAAAACTTCTCTAACGTTACATTGAGAATGCTCCCGTGGGAGGAGCACGCAAAACGTGGCATGTACTTTTTTTCTTGGAAGGGGGGTTTCGTTTGTACGGGACCAGACCCTACTCCCCCAGATGAATGGATAAACGATGTAATAGCAAGATCAAGATTTGATATCACTCATTCAGAGAAAAACGGCGTCAAGGTATGGTATACTTCAGGTATTGATGAAGAAGCAATAAATGGTGATGTCAAGCCAATTGGCTGCATTAAATTAGCCTTCAAAAATGGTATCAGTGTTTACATTGGTTTTGATGACTTGGCTGCTGGAGATAAGAAAGATACTTCGTTTATTCAACACCTTGCGCTGTCTATGCTACCACCATTCCTACCATCAATCGTCGAAATAACCGCAAATTGGCAGCCTGAGGGATGGCCTGAAGACAAACCGTTGCCAGATGATGCAATAACGGGAGTTGAGAAGATTCTTGACGCGTGGCAGGGTCTAGTAATGAACGAGGGTGTTGTGGCAAAAGCCATCCAACGGTCTGTGCTCGACGCAATTGAGGATGGCTTGATAATCGGTTCTAGTTGGCACCGATGCGAAGTTTTTGATGAAGTCAGTAACGCACTTGAAGAGGTCCCTGGTTCCAGTGATGAGCGTGAGCTGGCTGCGCATATTCTATTGGCATGCTATGACGCCGGATTTGAAGAAGAGGTGGGTTTCAGGATTAATACCAGAGGTGAAACCTCTGAGAGGAATAACGCTTGTTTGGAAATTGTTGAGGGAGCTAGTTGCGGCGATATACTAAGCGTGCTATGGGATGATTTTGGAATATCGGCATTAGAGGCTATTGGTATAGCCGGCGAAGAAGCAACAGAAATTTGGTCTGAACAACAGCATAAACCAAAACCATTTGGTAAATTCTTGAAAAGTCTAGACGCCGCACGTGAAAAGGCGCGCCTTTCGTCAATGATCCCCACCAAATCTGGAGAATTAACTGGTGCATGTGGCCACATCATAGATTTAATCAGAATCGGTTTACTCGAAGGTTTAGGAAAGGCTGAGCGTAAGGCAACTGCTAGACATTCATCGATTTCAGAGGCTGCAGCATCATGGGCATGGCTACTCGCAGCAGAGCGTTCATCGGGTCAAGAATGGCATTTTGATAGTGATGCTAGGAATAAAGCAAGTGCCTGGATGAAAACGACGAAAACCCTACTAGAAATTGGGAAAAATTTACTGGCGGGCCCCCGAGACGAGATCGATGCTTTGCAAAAATCTTGGTTCGAACAGTTAGAACAATTGAAGATTGATACTGGTGAAGCTTAATTCAAATGTTTGCGAATCCACTTTGGATGTCTTCCCACAAATCCTCGATGTCCTCTATCCCTATGCTCATTCGAACATAACCAGGAACAAGGCCAGCAGCGTGTCTGACTGCTTCTGGAATCATCATATGGCTAGAATTGAATGGACATTCGACCAAAGACTCAACGCCTCCAAGACTCGTGGCTTCGTATATCATGTTGAGCCCACGCATAAAGGATAATGCCGCATCATCGCCCCCCTTGACAACGAAACCAATCATACCCGTGCCCTTGGGCATGATTCTTTGTGCAACATCATGTTGTGGATGAGAGGAAAGAGATGGGTGATTAACACGTTCGATCATTGGGTGGTTGTCAAGTCGTTTAGCAAGCTCTGCTGCATTAGCACAAATTTGCGGCATTCTGACATGAAGTGTGCGCATACCTCGCTCTAACAGGAAACAGGAATTTGGATCTGCGCTGCCACCAAAATGTACCTTACGGTGGAATATATTCTCTATGTGCTCCTTCGACCCGACTACTGCTCCACCGATAATATCTGAATGGCCGCCGAGATATTTAGTGGTTGAATGAATAACTAAATCTGCACCAAGAGCAAGTGGATTACAGGCCCACGGGGAGGCGAATGTATTGTCGATTATGCAGACTAATCCGTGTTTCTTCGCCAGTGCGGCCATTGCTTCAACATCGCACACCTTGAGAACAGGATTGGTTAGTGTTTCGATATACAACACCTTAGTATTAGACTGAATTGCTGCTTCATATGATGAAACATCTGTCATATCCGCCATACTGACTTCAATGCCAAAGCGTGGAAATTCTTCAGTCATCAAGCCATAGGTCCCCCCGTAAACATCAGCAGATGCCACAACGTGATCGCCGGACGACAATATTGCCATCAATGTGGAAGAAATTGCGGCCATCCCTGAGGAGAATACCTCACCATCCTCGGCCCCTTCTAAAGCACAGATTTTGTCGATTACTGCTTCTGCATTAACTGAGGTTATCCTAGTATACAGTA
>DALZ01000085.1:0-3697 GCA_002496955.1 Euryarchaeota archaeon UBA128
ACTGCTTTATCGCCGAGTAAATCAACGTCAATTAGGAGTGAGGCAAGAGCACTTACCCCTTCTAATTCAAGAACTCGCACAAGTCTGTCCAGTTATCGGTGTTAGAATAATGTTGAGCGAGATAAGTTTGTATTTTGTTAAAAAACACCGCCTCTTCATCGTTGATTTGCTGGCCGTCAATAGTGGCCACTAAGCAGCACCCTAATCCGGTTCCTAGCGCCAAGACTTCGCGACTTCGTGCTACTAGGCGCTCGTTCAAATTAGCATAACTAACAGGCATTCCGAGATTTGCCAGATATTCAAGCACTACTTCTTGAGTTATGCCTTGAACAGAAAGATTACTGCTACTTACATATATTATCCCATCATCATCTACAACCATTATACTCGCTCTGTCACTGTCCACAATGCAATATTCCTCAATGAGTAATGCAAGATCTGCACCATTGTTCTCGGCGAGGTTTTTGGCGTCTAGATAAGGTTGCCAATCTCCATGTTTAGTTCCGGTTACGGCCCCAAGCCATTTCCTCAACGGCGAGGTCATGGCGTGTAACTTACAGAATCGTAATTCTGGCAATTCTCGAGTTTTAATGATTAATTGATCGTCCTTTCGATAAGTAATATTTAGCAACTTAATCTCTGTATCATCTTTGGCATAATCAACTATCTGTGTAGCGATTCTTTGTTTGATGTCAGATGGCAAATTAATTCTCAATCTGCTAGCGTGGTCGTTTAGACGGGCGATATGCCGCCCAAAATCAGCAATATTCATCTGACTATCCCACAATACGGTGGTGAATACGGCTTCCAAGGGGCCATTAGGCATTATTATCTCTCACAGCAAATCATCAAGGAATGAAGTATCAATTTTTGGTTTTACAACTTGCTTGTCACCGTTTAATTCATTCAGTAGGGCATTATTTTCCGGCCTTAGAACGGGCTGTTGCGGTTGATATGCTGGCCTTTGGTATGATTCGTTTGATTCGATACGTTGCGCTGCCGAATATATGTCGTTTTGTGTTTGTGGAGTTATCTGTGGTGGCGCAGTTGGCGGTGTAGTAGTGCCAAATCCGGGAGCGTCATCCCATCCGACATCATCTTGAATACCCCAAGTGGCTTCTTGCAATTCCCAATTTTTATCTCGCGTTCTTCTGTTATTGCGCGTTCTAATGATAGTTATCAGAAGGAACAAAGCTACTATGAGTAGACCAGCGGCTAGCAGATTTGGTGTTGTAAGTAGTGAAGTGAAATCCGTACCTTCGTCTGAGTTTGTTGACTCCTCGGGGATTGTTTCTCCAATAGGGTCTACTTGGATAGTGTTCACCTCGGCTCGTACGCCATTTTCATCATAAGGCGAAACTGCGACATAATATGTTGTCTGATTGTCCAGGCCATCAAATAAATCAGGGGTAATGAGGAAGTTGGTTGATGCAATGACGGTTCCAACCTCAACACCCTCATCGATGGCAGAAAAATCGTCTTCTGAGATGTAGATGTTATAACCCCGAATTTCTCCACTATTGATGCCACTCCAAATGACTTGGATGTCATTGTTATTCCAACTAGCAGTTAACTCGTCAACAGGAGTTAGGAAGCCGTCATATCCATTATCGATGGATTGACTTGTTACAACAGTCAAATCGTCCAGATGTGCATTTCCAGAGGTGTCTCTGGCAACTACTGCAGCCCATATTTTCAGATCCTTGACAACCGGTTGATCACCGAACACCGTTTCGATGATTAGGGGCAAGTCAGGATTTCGGTCTAAGGTTGCGATTGGAAACGTTGGTCCCCCATCGCCAGGAATTACACTGGTAAACGAGCTCGAAGCCGCATAAACTTCGTATGTCCCGATGTCACTTGCATCGCTCAACTCGAAATCCAATAAGAGCGCGTTACCTTCGTCTCTTGGTCGGTCGAACAACTCTAGGTTTGTTAACCGAGGTGGCGCCTCTGTGTCCACGATATTATTTACCGGTGTCACACTTGCTTGAGGTAAAGCGGTGAGGTGGACATTACCTTTGATATCGTGAACGGTGACAGTGACGAATAATTCAATGTCCGGTTTTATCAACTCTGGAGTTGACATAGTAATGTCCATGAAATTTGTAGGCGGGCTATACAAAGCGGTTGAAATGGTTAATTCAATTGGGTTTTTATCTTCGTCAATCCATTGGTTACTTATCATCAAGCAACCACATTTGTCAGGGTCGTCACCAAATGCCGCCCACGCACCACTCAAATCAGATACCGGTTGGTCAGCGACCCAAACAATGTAATGTGAAAAATCATCGGCATCGGAGATAGTCCACACAACATCGATTGCGGTTCCGTCGTCGTCAGGGTGGTCAAAAGCATTCACAGATAATACTCTATCTGGAGTGCCGCCACTGCCGATGGAGTTACGCAAAGGCGTAGCAGTTACAATTTCAACATCGGTTAAGTCGACATTCAACCAGTCGTCGTAAGCTACGACCCCAAGCAGATATGCTTGACCGTCAATAAGCCCTAAACCATCATATTCGTCGACTATAGCACTGGTGACACTGCAGTCATCAATTATCAATGCCCTCGAGAAGCCACTATCATCCAACGATTGAATAACCGTGGTAGTTGGTAAATCGTCATCAGGTTTTAGCCATACAGCATAAAAAGTGCAATCATCGGCTGAACTTTGATCCCACGAAACTGTGATTCTTCCCCCATCATCATCCGGGGTATCGTCAGCGGAAACATTTTCCAATCTTGGAGGGGGAGTTAGGTCATTTAGTCCGCCAGTCGGCACGACAGGTCCAATAATATATGGCTGCATAGAATCCTCTTGGTCTGATAAATCCAAGCAGGTCAAGCCTATCCAGTATGGTCTGCCAGCATCGAGCTTAAGGATGGTTGTGTTTCCTTCAGTAGGTGGCAATTCTACCTCAGGAAGCAGGCCTAAGACATCATTAAATTCAGTGGTAGAGGCGTAAATTTTAGTGGTTTTAAGGTCGATAGAGGTACACCTAGCCCACTCTACTTCTAAATCACCGTCTTCTCCACCTTCATGTGGTCCGGCAGTTGCCCACAATGGCGACATAGGGATTTCATCAGTTGGAGTTGCAGGACCAAATTGTCCTGAAGGTTTCCCAAGCCGACCATCATTGTATTCAACAACAATAATCGCATAATATTCTACATTATCGATCAGTGGCTGGCCATTTGCCGTAGTAACCTCATTTTGCAGTCTACTGTGTAGTGATATCGATTTGTCAACAACTCTTGCTGTCAAATCGTCTGTCGATATGTCAGAAGTTCCACTTGCACTGACAAACGGCCCCTCATTGAGATAAATAAGGTAACGTGAAAAGTCATCATCATGAACTAAGGTCCAAGATGCGGTCAAAGCCCCTCCCCCATCATCTGGCCGATCGATTAGTCCAGTTAACTCGACAGGAGTTTCCAATTTAATGTAATCATACGTGATTCGCGCTTCTAAAGAACCATTTGAAGGCGCTCTGAGGTTTAGTTGCACATATTTGCTCCCGTTGATTTGCACGGAATTGTCAACAGCCAATTGCAGCGTATTTGAGAGTTGAGGGTCATCGGACAGGTTCAAAGTGACTGCATACTTGAGACTGTTCGATTTTGCCCATGTTGCTGCCCCACTTACCGGAGAGGTGAACGCTAGCGGAATGCCCTGAAACAGTAGATTGTGCAC
>DALZ01000085.1:4093-5721 GCA_002496955.1 Euryarchaeota archaeon UBA128
GGATGGGTGAGATTAGTTATATCCTGATTGATTAGGTTAAATCCCATATTTAGTGGGTCTGCTCGACGGAGTTCAAATCGTTCAAGTGGGGTCCATTGTGGATTATTCATCCAGCCAAATAGCCCATTATCGTCGGTAGTAATCCACAAGTAGTCCTGTGAAATAGTGCCGCTTGTGATACTTACATCTGGAATAACAAATACTTTGGTAACTGAATGGCTAGGGGTTGTAGCATCGCTTATTGTGATTATATCTCGGCCTATCGCTAACAAATCGTCGCCATTACTGAACAATTTCTCAACCGGCCAGCTTGGCACTTGGAAGGCTGCAGCACCATCCTCAAATTGGGCATTGATTCCGTTCCAGTGAGTCATTGGACCAACATCTGTTGCGATGTGTAGACCCCACCAATCACTCGCAATAGCAGTTACCGTATTTGATGGTAATTGGTCAAAGCGATGGGTTTGAGTGACCAGACCAGTAGTGCCAGCAATACTAGTAATGCCGGGTCGTTCGCTACCGGCACCATCGTGACTGACGTGCACTTGAGTGTTGCCGAGGTTATCTTCGGTTTGTATCAATCCCCAAGATGAGGTGCCAAGCATGCCATTGGCGCTGGTTAGCACGTTGACAGAATTAGTGGATGTATCCATCTTTACTAATCCCTGTGGCGTAGCTGCCCAAAGGTTGGGTGCATCAAATAACAAGTCTTGAACAAGATTTGATGGCAAACCGTCGGTGGAAGTCAACGGATTGAGCCAATCATTGGTTTGTAGCGACCACCTTCCAATGCCCCCATTAGTGGCGATGTAAACAACATCTGTTGAAGCAACAACGCCGTTAACAATATTTGATGGTAATCCGGCAAGGAGTTTCCCGTTACCAAACGATTTCGTTTGAGTGTCATAAATTTGTACCCCAGCAGACGAGCCAGAGTTGCCCTGTAAGCCAATAACGAGGTCAGTTCCAACGAGTTTTAAACCATCCATATTGTTATGCAATGCTCCATTTACCGGAACCAGATTTGCAGATATGGTGTCTAACATAATTAATCCAGCAGGTGATGTTGCGATGTAGAGATCGGTTCCAACCAGTTCAATGTCATTGGCTTGGGAGTTCGCAGGTAATGTCCAGCCCTGCTGCCAAATCACACTACCATCGGCTTGTCGTTCCCCTTGCAGAATTCCAGCGCCGGTGGACTGGCCAAATCCGACATTCTCACCAATTGTAGTGACCCACAGATGAGTAGAGTTCCCGGTCATAGTCGTTACTTGTCCACTTACCAAACCAGGTAATGTTTGTATTGTTGTCTGACCGATGTTATCCAAGTGGTCTACACGACTGTAACCGGATGACCCGCCAGCTTGGCCAAGTAACCAACCCGTGCCAGACCATTGGAATGAGGTGACAGAAGAACCTTGGGCATTAGAATTGACTTGGCTGGTAATCGCTCCACTTGTTGTAACAACCGAATAACCTCCACCAATGACGTTCGGGCCAGATTGACCCAAGCCATGACCAACGATTAGTTCACCATTGGCATAATCGATAGCATCCCACCAGATTCGGTCACTTGGTAGATTATGAGTCTGAGTAGTAATGTCTGCCAACCATAGTCCAGAATTCAT
>DALZ01000085.1:6141-7236 GCA_002496955.1 Euryarchaeota archaeon UBA128
AGTGTTGCTTGAGTTAGTGTGTTTACTACTGTGCTGCTACCTAAGTCGATTTGTTCGATGCCACCATTTGAATCATAGATTCCCACGCTTAGCAAACCACCGCAATAGGACATCGTGATAGGATAGCCTCTTTGGATGCCATTTTGTCCACCTTGAGTCCAAACATTCCAACTACTTCCATCCCAATGGGAGATTGCACCGCCTTGGAAGCCTTGCCAACTTTGGCCATCTCCGCCGCCAATAACCAAATCCACGCCATTGGTCCACAATTCGTAGAATTCACTACCCGAATTACCCGGCAATCCATTATTTTCTTGCCAGGTTGACAACCAAGTATCGGCAGCCCGGTCATATCGTGCAATACCGTCTTCTGTAGCAAATAAGACCTCGCCGTTGTACTCAACAACTTCTCTGATTGGGAAGTCAAGGCCATCGTCACTGTTCCAAGAATCGACAAAATTACCAGTTGAGTCGTACAAATCAAGGCGTAATTCACCCCATGAGACCCACATATCTCCAGTGCTTGATTCAAACGCGGTTACTCTGTCAACTTGGCCGCTTGGCTCAATGTTCTCACCCCAAGTATCATTCACGATATCCCACTGAGCGATTCCACCTTGGCCGTCATAGTAGTCCGGAAAACCGTCATTTGAGGCTACGCTGGCCATTATGTAACCATCAACCAATCCCATACCCCAAGCGCGTCCGGTATTATCGTCAAGTTGAATGCCTGCATCAATGTTCGATAGTTGGTTGAAATTAACAACATCGATACGATAAACACTGTTACTGTCATCACCCTGATGATAATACATGATGCCATTGTCAATGACCATCTGGTATGGTTCACCATTACCCAAGTATAGCGTATTTGATTTTTCTATGTCATAGATTTCATTACCGTTGGTGACGTCGAGTAACTGGAAACCGTCCTCGCCACCAATCCAAAGCTGGTTTGGATTTATGTCTGCAACTAAGCCGGTGATTTCTTCATTGCCCGGGTCAAGAATAGCATTGCCGGATGGTGAGCCACTATACTCAGTCCAGGTTGGCAACCACGAATTAGTCGAAATTTCATATCGTGCCACACCAATA
>DALZ01000109.1:0-8411 GCA_002496955.1 Euryarchaeota archaeon UBA128
TTGAGCTTGTGACGATAAATCGACAATTTCACTATCGTTAAGTTCGGTATCAGTCGCCTGGCACAGTGATTTTATTGCTGCAACAGAAACAGCCGCACTGGATTTTAACCCTCTACTCTGTGGTATTTTGGATGCGACAGCCCAGTGAATATCTTCCTTGATTAGTCCCTCAGGTAGTGGTAAATCGCGTTCTGTCCAAGCATCCAATACTGCATCAAGTAAGTTATCGGAATCTCTTAGTACTCTTTTACTGGGCTTGTCCAGAGCTTTGACGATAACCGGCAAATCCAATGATATTGAGGCACCAAAGCCTGTACCAGCGGCATGGAGCAAACTGCACGCACCGTGCGCCTGTCCAGTACCTATAACTGCCATTTTAGACCTCCTTTGAACTTGTTGATATCTGATTGCCTATGTGCCTTGCATGTGCCGAATCATAGCATAATATACTGCCACCAACTGTCAAATTAGTAACAGATTTTACCTCCCCGACCCGCACTAGGACACGCACTGTTTCCGCTTGTTGGAGGAAAATAGAGCAAGGAATGTCATAGTTGTTTTCCCAGTAGATTGTTAAAAAAGGCCGCTTTTCGATTTTTAATCGACCAATAGTTGCGGACCTTGGGATACCTTGCTCGTTTACCAGCATTACTTCGTCACCTGATGATAACTCGGACAAGTATTTCGTCGCCCCTGATGCCATCAAGACATAGGAATGAGGGGGGCCAGCATTTACTCTGAAGGGCCTAGACGGCACAAATTCAGATTCAATTACTTCGCCATGAACCAGTGCTAGTGAGGCTGCGCTGGAACCAATTAACATACCTTCTCCGCTAGAAATTAAGCATGTCAGGTCGATGCAATATCGTTCACCGAAGCCACCGGATTCTATTTTGATGATTTTATTTTCTTTAAGTTCTAATGTATCATTATATTTTTTTTCCACCGTACGTATTCGTGATGCATTTTCAAGGCGCAATGACTTGGCGATTTCTGCTGCGGCAATTAATTTTGAATTATTTGCAATGATTATTGCATCAACGCCCACTTCAAGTGCGAAGGCGATACCATTGATATCTTGTTCTTGATAGACAAATACCGCAATTCGTGTTGGAGTGGCCTCACACTCAGATATTATATTTTCAATTGGAATCATTTTCCAGCCCGAAAAATCCAAAACAATCCAGTTTAGTATACCGATTTTGGATCGCACATGGTTGTAGGATTCAGCATCATGGATTGGAAACAATTCTCCTATTACCGCCTCGTTTTGAGTTAGTATATTCTTTGCAAGAAAGAAATCGTCGTTACTATTATCCGTCAGTACTCTGTCAAAAACCGGATGGTCAATTACTGCTGTAGATGCCTGACGATTATCACACCAGACTTCCATGTTCTCACCTCACAAAGAACATCGCTCGATGGCTTCTTCGACACTGACACCGTGGTGAACAATCATTACCAGCGCTTTTGTAATTGCCGTAACATCTTTGTGTGCAAATATTTGTCTGCCCATGCAGACGCCAGAGCCACCCGCATCGAGTGACTGTTTGACCATTCTGAGAATTTGCTTGCTATTTCCTGTTGAGGGACCTCCTGCTACCAACAACGGAATAGGTGCGGCTTGGCAAACCTTAGCAAAACTTTCAGCACTACCTGTCCAGACCGTCTTAGCGGCATCACACCCTAGTTCGAACGCAATTCTGGCTGCATGAGCATAACCTTGGGTAGTGTCATTTTCCATGATGTTAACATTTTTGCCCCGAACGTATATCATGCCAAGTGTAGGAACATCATTCATGTAGGCATCTGTTGTAACATAGCCCATTCGTTCAAGCATTGAGGCTTCTGTTGGGCTACCGATGTTGACTTGGCATGAAACCCCAACAGCACCGCGTTTAATCGCTTCTTTAACACTGCCAACGAGAACCTTGTTACTTTGGTGGTCACCTCCATGTCTGGTTGACGCAGATAAATGCGCAATCATACTTGTTGTTGTTCCCGCGCACAAATGGCTAAATCTGTTAACAACTCCTTTGTGTGCTACTATTACATCGACTTCGGCCGCTATCAATTTTGTAATCGTGGACTCAAGGTTTTCCAATCCTTTCGCTGGGAAATCAGTCACGCCGTGGTCGATTGGGACCCAAACACCTCTTCCATTTGGCAATATTTTTGCCATAATGTCCCGCTTACCCATGTATAATCCCAAAGTCTTCTAATCTTCAAGACTTTGTATAGCGTAAGCCTACCATTTTGCTTCAAATATCAGGTTAAGGTGCAGTTATTTTCAACCGATGCTTCAAAGGACTAGTTTGCTGTGGCTAACACAATGGACCCGGTTACCATAATGGCAATGGGCGCTCTCGGTGGCGGCTTCCTATTCGGTATGTGGTATACACTCATTCGCAGCGACGCGAAATTAAACATGCGGCCTGGAATGTCAGCAGAAGGTTTACGCCAAGACACAGGGGCACCGAGTTTTGGCAGGACGAAGCAAGAGATTGATCGTAAACTGGCCATTGTCGAAGCAAGACGGCGTAGAGCCGAGTTAGTGGAATCCAAATTAGCAGCACAAGAAGCTGAACTTAAAGCCGCAGAACACGCTAGGAAATTGGCTGAAGAAGCAGAAAATGAACGCATAAGGCGCCGAGAATATAATTTACGAGTCGAAGAGGAGGCGCGCCAGCGGCGTGAAGCCGAAGAGCAGCAAAGAAAACAACATGAAGAGTCTGAACGTCAAAGACTAGCGGAAGAAAGCGAAATGGCCAGACTTCGTAAAGAAGAAGAAGAACGACTGGCAAAAGAACAGGAGGAACTGCGACAGAGAGAAATGGCTGCAGCAGAGGAACAAAGGCTGGCCGAACTTGAAGCGGCAAAACTGCAAGAAGAGATGGAGTCGAGGGCAGCTGCTGAAGCAGCAATGGCAGAATTACAAGCCAGACTCGAAAGAGAAGGTGCAATGACTGGTGATGTTCAGATTTCACTGATGTGGGAGAATTACAACGATTTGGATTTACATGTGGTATGTCCATCTGGTGAGAGAATTCACGGCGGCAATAAAAAATCGCAATGCGGCGGTGAGTTGGACGTCGATGCAAATGTAAGGCCAGAAACGAAGAAACCGGTTGAGAATGTGGTATGGCCTGGCGTTACTGCGCCACCAGGCACATACCAAGTATACGTGCACCATTACAAGAAGCATAAGAAACGCCGAACTAAAGATCCGACAGGTTTCCAAATTATCGTTAATAACACCGGCGATTATCGTGAGTATCATGGCGATTTGACTAACGGCGACCCAATCAAACTTGTCTGTCAGTTTGATGTAGTGGAGCGTACTGAACAATCAGAAAATGCCAAACGTAGTCTGGAGGAACAGATGCGACTCGAGGCTGAAGAATCAGCTAAATTAGAGGAGCAGCGTGAGGCTGAGGAAAGACAACGCCAAGCAGACCTTGCTGCTGCTGAAGAGCAAAGGCTAGCAGAAGTTGAAATGGCTCGTCAGCAAGAGGAACTTGAATCTAGACAAGCTGCAGAGGTAGCGATGAAAGAATTAGAAGAACGATTGGAACGCGAGGGTGCAAGGTCTGGAGATGTCCAAATTTCCTTGATGTGGGACAACTACAATGACCTAGATTTACATGTAGTCTGCCCTTCAGGCGAAAGAATACATGGAGGTAATAAGAAATCTTTGTGCGGTGGTGAATTAGATGTTGATGCTAATGTCAGGCCAGAAACCAAGAAACCAGTCGAGAATGTTGTTTGGGATGTTGGAACTGCAGACTCCGGAACCTATCAAGTATATGTCCACCACTACCAAAAGCACAAAAAACGCCGGACCAGGGATCCAACAAAATTCAAAGTTATCGTCAATAATGTAGGGAACCTTCTGGAATTCGATGGGAAACTATCACATGGTGACCCAATTCTACTAGTTGCTGAGTTTGAAGTCCCAACAAAAGAAGAACGTGAGTCAAGAATTGCTGCGATTCGCGCTGAAATGGATATTTTGTCTGGTAACAAACCGCAATCGTTCAGTGAGGCCGAGCCAGAAATTCAACCTAAATCAGATGATAGCGAAGAATGAACTTAGGACAGAATGTCAGTTAAGCGGTTTTCCATTCTTGCTTTTTTGATAGAGCGGGCGATTCTCCTTCCAGTTGACATCCTTTCTTCATTTATGTCCGAATATGGAGAGCCACCGACGAACGGGTTAGATCCTGCGACGATTCTTGCACTAATTTCAAACACCTTAAACTCCAATTTATCTGTCACGATTGTTTCTAAGCAGAATGGTCCAATCATGCCCCGACTCTCATTTTCTAAAATAAATGATTCAGCAACAGTCCCCTCTGCCATCTCGAACGCTTTTGGTAATAGGGATTCTCTAATTACTACGGGTTGATTCCCTGTTACGACAAATGATGGTTCCAAACTCATTTCACGTAAATCTCTCAGAGAGCCCAATTTGTAAAACTCATCGACATTGGACTCATCTCTCCTGTCCATAGAAAGTAATTCTAAGCGCCCAAGATTCTGTCCAGCAAATTTACCCTTGCCCTGAACTTGATAGCCGTCTTTGGCGATAGGGTCGAAGAAAAAGTGTAGATAATAGCGACATCCCAAGACATATTCTTGAATAGTGAACTCTTCTTCAATATCGACATTTCTGCGAAAATCACGGTAGTCTCGAGCGATGAAGTAACCCCTGCCACCTTTGGCTCCTGCATACTTGACAATTACTGGACCGTCTATATCATGTGGGTCTTCAAGAACTTTTGGCATATCACACCCACCAGCTTCCAACCAATCTCTCTGTCTTTGTCGACTACTTTCCCAATGGAGAATTCCACGGTTTCCGAAGGTAGGGACTTGCAGATTTTTGAAATTGGTTGACCCCAAATATTCCACTAAAGAACCATGAGGGACAATAATGACGTTACGTTTTCTAAACCATTCGGCATAATCTAACATTTCTCGATAATCTTCTAAGATTAACCACTCGTCTGGGTCAGCCCCAGGGAATGCTTGGTAGAATTTTCTACGGTTTTCTCCAACAGCAATTCCAAGGGTTCTGAAACCCTCTTTCCTCGCACCGTGCAGTATCTGTAATGACGAATGAGATGCGACTACTCCGATTGTGAGTTTGTCATGGTCGTATTCGGCGAGCCAAGATGTCAGTGTTTCGCGGTCCACGCCCATGTCGAGTGGTTTAGTGTCCCGTCTATGAGCATTATGGAGTTTAGTCATATCAAATCACTAATAATCTCCTTGTCAGAATAGATTAATCGATAAAAAATTCAGTGAAAGTTCAAGTCTTGTCTGATTATCCCTCAACCATGCAAGACGCAGGTAACTCAAAGCGGCTGACGTACGGGAATTATCTTCGCTTAGATGAATTATTGAGATTGCAGGAAGGCCCTGCTAACTATTCCCCAGAGCCATGTAATGATGAGAAGCATTTCATAATTGTTCATCAAGCATTTGAATTGTGGTTTAAGTTGATTTTAACAGAATTAAAGCAGGTTCACAAAATCATGAATTCAGAGCGTATCAACGAGAACTCAATGCCAATAATCGTCCATCATTTGAAAAGGGTTTCAGCAGTTTTTGATTTAATGTCCCAGCAATGGAAGGTAATGGAAACATTAACTCCGCAGGATTTCTTAACCTTCCGAGACAGGCTGGGTACCTCCTCCGGGTTTGAATCATGGCAATTACGCCAAATTGAGATTATTCTGGGACTTGAGCAACAGCAAAGGGATGCAGGTATGGATCCTGTCAAACATATGGAGCGGTTAGAACGAGAAGGAAAAGTATCATCTGAAGTGCTAATTGAGTTTAGAGAAATTATCGCTAGCCCATCATTAAATGAACTGCTCGGAAAGTGGTTATTCAGGACGCCAATCAATGGTTCATTTCCCAACGATAAAGGTGATGAAAAAATTGTAACAGATTATCTAGAAAGCCACCTACAAGCAATGAGGGAACATTCAGATATGGTGATTCAGCACTTTTCTTCGATCGGTCATGGAGACGAATCGACGTTACGTCAACGGATGGATAAGTCCATTGCAGGAGCAGAAGAGTTTCTTCGTCCGAGCGGCAAATTTAACAGGTCAAGGGTGGGGTTGCTATTCATTGAATCATATCGCGAGTTACCTTTGCTATCGTGGCCTAGAGTCTTAATCGATTCATTTGTTGAGCTTGAGGAGTCAATTTTGTTGTTTAGGAATTCCCATGCTAGAATGGTGGAGCGGATGATAGGAAGAAGGATGGGCACAGGTGGTTCGAGTGGAGTCGATTATCTCGATGCAACGCTAAAGTACCGAATCTTCGTAGATTTGTGGACTGTTAGAACCATACTGGTCCGAAGGGACTTATTGCCGGATGTGATTGAATCCGAGTATTATGGATTTAATTTGGATAATTGACTCACTCTTCGTGGGGGTCAATATCGATTGGAATCAATTCATGTTCGTATTCGTAGAGGGCTATCTTCAGCGGGTCTAGCACGTAGCGTACAGATGCTTCTTCGAAGCCGTAAAGAGAAATTAATTCATCCTTGAATGCTTCTCTGAGGACATCCTCTCCAGCATACAACGGCGCACCCATTCCAATTTGTAACGCTCTGGCTCCGATAATTCTAGCTCTTTCAAATCTGGTGTGGAGGCGTATTGGTTTTACCATAATAATCACTACGACCGTCAGTCGTAAGTGGCCCTAACGACGCGTGTTTTTGAAACTAACCCAAACTATTCCGCTTCCAGTGGGTCTTGCTTTTGCAGTTTTCTGAACCAAATTAACGCCGGAAGCAGACATAAAACGAGGGCTACGAACGCTACTATGGCTAGATCATAACTGCCATCGTGTGAGAGAAAGTCGGCAAATTCACCATCTGGCTCATTCAGATTTTTTGCCCCAGTTGGGTTTGGTGAAATTGATTGTAAGTACTTGGCTTTATCTTCATGCAGAACAAATACCAGTCTAGTCGTTGAATCATTTGTCCATTCAGATAAATTGTAAACGGTCTGATTATTTTGGATAACTGTCATATCAACAGCGAGAGCTGGATGAGTTCGGTTGTCAAATTCGTGTGCAGTAGGTCGCATCTTCCATACAGTCAAATCCAAATTTGTGGAGGTATTCCAGTATAATATACCATTACTCATTGATAGGTCATCGATTCCAGTAAAATTAGTTTCAAGTTGGGACAAGCTATGATTCAGTTCCATACCTTGTTCACTACCAGTCAACAAGCCGCTGCTGTCAATAACTATTGATGGTATAAATAGCAACCTGTATTGATTGGCAAACTTGTCATGTGAATAATTTAGATAAGTTAAGTCAATGATAGACGGGTGATGTTGTATTATCGCCACATCACTTGAGGCCATTGATTCAAGCATCAATTCAAGCGGTTGACACGGCTCACACCAATCCGCACCAAAGTATTCCACTAAGTGGCTTGGCCTTGACGATTCACAAAGTGTCTCATTGTCACATGGCAAATCTATAACCATTACATCGAGAACCGTATCAGAGTTATGGTTCATTGCAGTTTCTTCAGTCATGGTTTCATCCCCAACGCTAATTGGTAAAACCAACATTGTGCAGATACAGAATATTACTGTAAATGTGAGAGTTCTATTTGGCGCACTGGGCCTAAATCCCTCGAGGCATGTGTTCAAAAGGGGCACACTCCTCCTAATAGCCATGCAGGACGCCTGGTGGCGACGACCATCAACATTACCGTTGATGATTCTCATTTTCGCCATCTTAATCATATCGTTCGGCGGCGCAATTAGAATTCATGATGCTGGTGAATCTTGCCCTGATTGGCCGAAATGTTTCGATACCTACGGTTTTGCGATTTCGGTTGATGAGCAAACTGCGTATTGGGAAGCGAACCCAGACGAGATTGACTCACGCGGGGCGGATCACCGTTACACTGTGTTTGAGATTTTTCTAGAGTGGTTTCACAGGCTACTGGTTGCCATAATTGCCGTTCCGGTGCTATTCAATGTCTATGTTTCCCGTCGGTTGATACCAAAGTATGGTAAACGGAATTACTACACATCAATTGTTATTGCAACACTGTTGTTTATTCAAGCATTTGTTGGTGCAGTGACAGTGTTTTATGATAACGTCGACTGGTCCGTAGCGATGCACCTAACGCTAGCATCGTTGTTTACTGCATCCATACTTTGGCAGTATAAATTAACCAGAATCGCTGAGGGTGCAAAATGGACATTTAGAGAAGTTTCAAACAAATTTATTGCCAAGTATAAATCAAAATTCGACAACATTGCTCTTTCAGTGCTGATTTTATTGATATTGGGTGCGTGGGTTTCTTCAACTGCTGGTGGTCAATACAACCAATCCTGCTCTGTCGGGTTTCCAGAGGC
>DALZ01000109.1:8786-16908 GCA_002496955.1 Euryarchaeota archaeon UBA128
TGGTTCAAATGATTCATCGAGTTGGGGCATTACTGGTCGGGCTGATAATTATTTTATCATGTCTAAATCTCAAGGAAGACAAAGTAAATTATGACAATTCTAAGGTCTACTATCGAATGATGCTGTTTACCGCAGCATTGTGGTTTACTAACCTTTCAATCGGTGCTACATACCTAATCACGGCAACAGCCGGAAAATTTCCTGAATGGATATCTCTATTACATCTTCTCGGTGGCGTCAGTACGTTCCTAGTTGCAGCAAGTGGGCCAATGATGTTCAGATTGACTCAAAATTCTGTTGCTGGAACTGACGGGTGATACTTTGAGCGAAACTGATGATTCTACTCCTGTTCACCCCGGGTGGTTGAGTGTCTTCACCCAACTGATGAAATTGCGGGTAATTATCTTATTGCAGATTACTGCTATCTGTGCAATTCTTGTTCACGACATGCTTGCAAGAAATGAAATGATTGATGCGAATAGAACATGGAGTGATACCCTTTACGCATCTATAATCACGATAATTGGCGGCACTCTATCAGCCGGTGGCTCGAACGCAATCAACATGTGGTATGATGCGGACATTGATCAGCACATGCGCAGAACAAGAAATCGCCCGGTTCCAATGGGGTATATTTCATCTCAGGGAGCATTGATGTTCGGATTAATTATTGCCACACTGGGTTGTGCAGTATTCTTACTAGTAAGTTGGAAAGCGGCTTTCTGGTCGCTATTTTCTGTAGCTTTCTATGTTTTGATTTATACTATTTGGCTAAAGCGTACAACGCCACAGAATATTGTAATCGGCGGTATTGCTGGGTCTACACCACCGCTAATTGGATGGGCAGTGGCATCTGCAGATTATTCACTCAATAATCTCAATCCGTTTGATCTAGTTTCACCAATTCCTTGGATGATGTTCGCACTGATATTTTTGTGGACACCTCCACACTTCTGGTGCTTAGCATTATACCGTTCAGGAGAATATGCGCAGGTGAATGTTCCCATGATGAATGAGGTAAAGGGGGCCGAATATACACTCAAACAATCAAAAGCATATTGTGTGATGCTATTTTTACTTGGTTCAGTGCCGTGTTTCTGGCCAGAATCGGGGCTGCCGCTACTGTGGGCATTTATCTCGGGAGCATTGACCCTATGGTATGCTGTTTCAGTATGGTCGGTAAATCCACGTGAGGCATTTGATGAGAATGGTCGCATGCCGGGCGCGGCAAAATCGTTCTACCGTTCGTTGTATTATCTCGGGTGGATGTTTTTGATGATTGTGTTAATATCTGCTATTCCTCCTGATTCACTAGGTCCACTTGGGCCGCTTCCGATATAATCAATGATTGTGCCTTAACCGTCATATTCTAAACCACATCCAATTTCGTAGGACCGTTGCGGCAGTCGCATAGCCTGGCCATTGCGCCGGATTGCTAATCCGGTGGTGTCTCACCTCGGGAGTTCGAATCTCCCCTGCCGCGCCATCAATTAAAGAAATCCTCGAATTCATCCGCCATAGACTCAGCGGCCTGTCTTCGGTTGCGGGCTGCAACCACTTTTCGAAGTCGTTTAAGTCGCTTGGCAATGAAAGCCAGCATTATCACTCCGATACATAGGGTAGACAGTGTGACAACGCCAGCCATCTGGAATGCTTGTTGGTCGAGACTATCACTAAAGTTCCCCAGCCATTCACTATTTAGCGGCGGTTCAGGTTCAGGTTCAGGTTCAGGAATTAGATGCGGGTTAGCCTTCCACCATCCATCTTCAATGTGAACTCTTTTGACATTTGCTGAACCATTGAAAGCTATGGTGCGTTCATTACCATACTCATCGGTTGGAGTCAGTATGTAATAATAGGTTTTTGAGGGTTTAATTGAGTCATCATCGATACCACTAACGGTGTAAGTGAAACTTTCACCAGCGACATATGTCATGTCGCTGATTATAGGTTGTAGCAGTGTCATATCCATTCCATTTGGCTCCTGTTCCGTTCGATACAAATCCCAGGTTTCGTCAACTTCTCCTTCTGGCCATTCCCAAGATACAGTTACTTCATAGCACATACTCCAATCCTTCAATATGTTGTAACATGTAGTATCATTGGTAAATCTCGCACTGGTACTCATATTAATGACGAAGGTCGAGGGGGGGGTCGAGTCACCGCAAATGTATGATGATACGCCGTCTTGCATGGATACATTTGCTAAGTGATTATAGGTTTCACCCGTTCGGTCAACTGGTATTATGGCATACGATGAGCAAAAGCCTGCGGGGACTGTTATTAGGTCTTGCCAATCGGTTACGCCTAATGGAACAAACTCTCTAAAAGAGTCTGAGACTAAATCATCCCAAATTAATTCATTATAATTTTCTTGAGGTGATTGAAATATTGTCCCTCCAAAGTCTGGGACAATTTTCTGATGTATATTCCAACCAAGTATGTAATCGCTATCAAAATCACCATTTGGCTCCCATGAAAGCTCAAAGTTTCCTTTTGAAATCAGATCAACTGAAAAATTTCTGGCTTCAATATCAGGCTCACCCATTGACCCAATAACCAGTATGGTGGTGGGTTCATACAACCTTGCAAACATTACCGTTTGATTAACGTAGCCATAATTCTCAGTGTTGAAGAATTCCCAGTTTAGATCCTCAAAAGAACTTAGTTTTCTGAATTCTATACTTGAATAAGGCACTCCATCGGGAATAGAATGGAACAAACTTAATTCCACATCAAGCCAGTTTTGGCCGTCAAAAATCGAGCTGTTGTCTGCGGTGTCAGTCAAGTCAAATTGATACAACATCAGCGGAGTTTTTCCACCCCCGATGTTGTAATCTTCTCCAATAATCGGTAACATAGAGCTGTGTTCTATTTCTACGCTACTTGATGGTGATGTTGCAGAGGCAGAATAATAAGGTAAATTCTCGATGTAAATTTCTGAAAAAATCAACAAATTAAAGTAGATTATGTCGCTATTCCCCAGAACATCACTCGAGACTAGTTTGAAACTGTGACTGCCCAAGCCATAATCTGAAGTGTTGATAGTTATAGATTGACCATAATCAATGTTGATTATGCCAGAATACCACCATGAGTAATTTACTGGCCCGGCAGAGTAAGGATTGACTTGCGCAGTGACAGTAACCTCTTCATTATCAGTAAACCATTCCTTCTCGGAGTCCATTGATATCGCAGTTGCTAACTGTGCAACAATCACATCAGCAACTTCGGTAATAGAATTGTCTAATATATTCGAATCTACGTTTCCACTTATCTCCGAAGGAAGACTTGCTTCTAATGTGACGAGGTTTCCATGCAACGGCATGTCAAACACACATGTACGTTGTTGGTTCGGCCCTAGAACTGCGATATTACAAAACTGTGTAACCGGATCTTCATCATTATCACTGACAATTAATTGTAAAGAAAAATCCCGTGCAGTTGAATTACCATTGTTACTGATTGCTACAGATACCATATCTTCGCCATATAAGTAACTCTGTTCTGATGGGTTATGGCTTGGATACAAATTATCGATTGATAAATCCAATTCTGTGTTGATTGTTATTATTACTGAATTCAGATTGTTATGATTGTTTTGGTCAGCAAAAGGATTTCCAGTGGAGTTAAAAATGCCATATACTAAGGTGTATACTCCATCTTGATTGTATTGAAATGTTGGCAGCAGCATCTGGAATGATTTGTAGAATGAGAACTTGGGGAAGTTTTCTCTAAATTCATAATGCTCTGCTAGCATTTCAGACTGGTTTTCAGTCCATAATTGCCAGCCCAAGGTTGCGTTTAAGTGGCAATCAGCACAGATATTTGCGAATCCAGAAAAAGTAAAATTATAACCCATGTCGTTGGAAAACAACTTGACTCCGTTGAAAGTCGCAACATTTGATACACTGTCAAGGATATTCTCGTTGGTTTCGATTTGGACGTCAGTGTATTGTAGGGTAGAATTGAGTTGGAAATTCAATACGTCGTTGCTAGGATCTAGATCAAATTCCTCAAACTGGTAAATTACAGTGATAGTTTCGTTGATGCCGTTGGGGTAAAATCCTCCACCAGAAGTATAATTATTGGTCTCACCCGGCGCCATCGTTGGTATGTCTATTTTACCGTCATCAATACTCTGTGAGATACAAATATTGGTTACTTCAACGCCAATGCAGACATAGTATCTGACGGTCCGCGGGTCAGAGAAGTCTGACTCTAAATTGGTCAGTTCCACAGTAAAATACGTTGGGTCATATGCCGGTATGTAAGCATCTTGAGATGGCGTTGAACCTATTATCGCTATGTCACCATTAATCGAAGCTTTTGCATTGTCAATGAACTCTAGACTAGCGAGTGTCGAAAAGAGCATGATAATAATTACAAAACTGCACGAAAACCTGCGGCCAGTTAATTGCTCATTGGCCACACTCATATGACTCGCTACCAATTGACATTCAAAGACTCATCGGCCATTATTTATGATATATGCTGAATTTTGGGATATTTGCCTTCTTCCATCGGCAGACTCATGAGTCTGTGAGTCATGGGATTAACATGGTCTCAATGCATACATCGCTACAGCGGGAAGAGAGTGCAATGACCGCGGTAATTGAGTTTCTTTCAGCCTTCACGTTATTCTTGATGATTCTTACAGCATTTTTATCTCTTGCCCAACTTGAGATGGGGTCAAACGATACCTCAGTCGACAGACTAGATAGGGCAGCAGCGCAGGGTTTGGACAGAATAACTTCGGACGGTGGTTGGTTTATTCCATCGCAAGCGGATGGCTCCCTAGATTATGAAAACTCTACTTCGGAATGGCATATACGGTCGCTAAGCGAATTAAATCAAGGAGCCGTCCTTACAGGATTGATGAATCAAAATAGCCTTGATTTTGAAAGAATTGCTGCGCTATCTAATGTCACGGAGGATAATTTTGCCCGAGGACTTGGCTTGAGTGATGGATATAGTGTTAACCTAGAAATCAAAATAACTGAATCAGATAATGTCAATCGCGTAGGTTTGGTGCTATTTACCGGAGGAACCGAAAGAGGCACTGCAAAAGCATCGTCGTCTTCTTTCAAAGAATTACAGGTGGGAGATGAAAAACTTCAGATCATTTTAGAAGTGCACAATGGCGGCAGGAAAACCAACAACCTGGTGATTACCGAAATAAGCCCGCGCTCAGTATCTGGAGCACCAGAGTGGATTGAGTTGTATAACCCAAATAATTTTGCCATCGATTTGAACGGTTGGAGTCTAACGCATCAGTCTTCTGACGGAGAAACAAATTTGTTACTTAGACAAGGGGTTGTTGCTGGCAACTCAGTGACTCTATTGACCGGGGACTTTAATTCGCAAGTAGATGGTGGGGCTGACCAAGTAATCGACCTGGGAAGTGAAGGCTTTCTAGGCGTGGGTCAGATTAATCTGCTAAATGATGGTGGCGGTGTTGTAATATTGTCGTATACTCAACTCAGCGAATTTCAGCCATTTGAAGTAATGCGAGTAGAGTGGGGTGGCGACACAGGATATCTATTGACTCCAAGCCAGACACTAGAATATGTGACTGATAACTTCCCGCCAACACAACAGGATTGGGCAGTCTCAAACAACCCTTCTCCGGGCGTGATTTAGACCGTTAATCCACTCGATACGCATTTTCATAATCGGATGCTTCATGAACCTGTGAGTTTTAGGAGTATTGTTTCCCATGCAGCCTATTGGTATGTATTCACGAGATAGATGTGTTACCGGCGTGCATGGGCTCGATGAAATACTTAGGGGCGGTATACCATACGGCTCAACAGTTCTTGCAGCTGGTACTTGCGGTTCGGGTAAAACCACATTAGGTATGGAATTTTTGGTTAGGGGTGCCAATGCCGGGGAAGCATGTGCACATTTTACTGCAACCGAGCCATCTGTCAAACTGTTAGAAAACATCAGACAATTTGCATTTTTTGACATGAAGATGGTTGATACTGGTCTGATAAATGTCTTTGATATGGATGTATTGTATTCATGGTTGGGACTCGAGAAATCTACATTTGACTTAGAAGATGTCCATTCACTAATCAAGTCCATTGTCGATATCGTCAATACGATAGGAGTCACAAGATTAGTCATTGATTCAGTTACAACTCTTTGTTACAAGATTAAGTCGGAACAACTTATTCGAGATTTCCTGTTTACTCTTGGGAAAAAACTAGCAACTCTTGGCTGTACTACTATCCTTATTGCTGAGATTACTTCAGCAACAGAAAATGCTCATTGGTCATCATTTGGTGTCGAAGAAGCAATCTGCGATGGGATTATTGTGCTAGGTGATATCGAACGGATGGGTCACTTACTTCGATTCCTTCAAGTGGTAAAGATGAGAGGAACGCCCCACAGTAGGGCTAAACATGCCATCGAATTAACCCCCCTTGGAGTGATGCTTACACCTATGCTGAAATGGGGTGCGTTGAGCGACAATACCAGCCGATGGGGTGCTTGAGATGTTTGAGTTAGATCAGGGGATTGCCGATCAGTTGACCGAAGTATCGCTAAATAGTTCAGTTCAGGTAAGATGTGGAAACTCAAATTCATTTATGGTCACAGCCAGCACATTGATTCCATTATTGCAGGTGTTTGAAATGAAAGGCGTCTATATTTCTGCCAGTCGTGGTGCTGCAGAAGTAATCCAAGCATTTGAATCGGTCGGAATAGATGTCTCTCAGATTCAGTTTATTGATCTTGTATCATCAGGGATATTGGGCGGCACCAACATCCCATACAACAATGTTCATTTTGTTGATAGTCCGATAATGCTCGAGTCTATTCTATTGCGAACCCTGTATATTTTACAAACCAATCAATCGGAAAGAAATTTTGTTTTTGTCGACAGCGTCAACGCGCTGGCAATTTACAACGATGACAGAATGCTGGCAGAATATCTACACACCTTCATCAATACATTTAGGCAGCAGGATGTGCTATCCGTGATTCTGAATGTCCCAGACCAGACACCCCCACTTGTATTGTCAAATTTAGATTTATATTGCACCGATTTGGTTGACAGAGGACAGGTCGTAATACACTGAGGGTGGTAATATGGCGGGCGAAATCCAATTCGAACAAGAAGATGAAGAATTCTTCGGCAAAGTTGGCTCTTTCGGAATTCCAAAATTCGACAATGAGATGCGGGGAGGCGTGCCCAGAGGCTTTACCATGATTGCATTCACAGATACGGGCTCTGGGAGTGAATTATTCGCCAAACAGTTTGTTTCACCAGCAGAAGAAGCTGAGAACACCATCTATATTTCAACCAACGAAGGACAGGCTGAGATCGTCAGAATATTCCAGAAATACGATTGGCCTCTAGACATTAATGTCAGAACTATAGGTGAAGAATATAACAGTAATGTGCTTGAAAAAGAGTTGCTGGCCAGCAGATATAGGCTCGAAGGCTTTCAGTTAGAAGACATTCAAAGGTTGGCTCAAACAAGGTTCGTTGAAGAAAATAATCAAGACTACCTGACTGAAGTCACCAACGAAGTTATGGCCTTAGGCCCGTATTTTAGAGCCGTTGTTGATAGCCTCGATTTTTTCCTACAAAGAGACGACCCAGCTAGGGTTGTGGCAATGGTAAGGATGCTTCAAGCGCACGCACAAATGTATCGCGGCCTGTTATTCATAACAGTTTCAACAGATGGTTTGTCGCCCAACATCAAGCAAGAATTATCCTCGATTGCAGATATGGTATTATCATTCCAGGTCAGGACTATAGGCTCAGATTTCGAAACCTCAATGATGGTTTCCAAATTTAGAAACGCGCCAGAGAACCTCAAAATACTCGTGTTCAGAGTAACTCCTGAAGAGGGCATTACACCAGAAACAGTGGAACGTATTGCGTGATGAAAAATCGACACCTCCAAAGAGGGCGAGTTTGAGGCTTTAACATGGCAGGTCGCAGTGCAACGGGCGGATATGACCCCTCTGGCATTGACTTAGACGAGTGGGAGATTCTTGAGAGGCAGCTAGAGGAATCCATCCCAAATTACGACAGAGTAAATCGCCTCATGACCTTTGGACAGGATGCTGTCTGGCGGAAGAATGTGCGAAGTCATGCAAAACC
>DALZ01000032.1 GCA_002496955.1 Euryarchaeota archaeon UBA128
AATCAGCCCTTACCCACTGAAATTTCCAAGTCAGATTTAGCGATTCAGTTTAGGTTTTGGCATCAGCTAGGTGGCAAAACTAGCAGTCTTGGTTACCCGGTTAGGTGGGTTTTAGGCGATGTGCAACAAAATCGCTGGGTTGAATTTGTCGATGATGGGACAGTGATTGCATTGCCAAGCATGCCTCAACCAGACGGCTGGCATCACAATTCTATCGAGGCATTACCAACTTTACACACCACTCCATCTTGTGCTTACCGCATAACTGCGGGTGTTGAGCGAGGTAAGTTCGACCGTGAGAGAGCCAATCAACTCGGACTAGACGATAGCCAGCGCGCTGCCTTGGCTGCTGGCAAAGACATAGATTATGACGGGGTAAAGTTGCTCAGTAAAGATTTCAGGGGTATGGCTACAAAAGCACTTTCAGTCGTTATTTCAGGTGATACTTCCGAGATGGCCACTGGGATAACCTCGCTAAGTGACTGCGATTTGTTAGTTCACGAGGCGACATTCTTGGACGATTATAGTAATCATGCCGATGATTACCTTCACAGTACTGCCTCAGGGGCTGCCCGCACGGCGCTTGCGTGCGGTGCTAAACATCTGGTATTGACTCATTATGGGGCTCGGATAAAACAGCCTGATGGCTTGCTAGAGGAGGCCATGTCAGCGGTCAGAGATACAGAAATTGTAATCACTGCTGCCTGTGATGGGGATCGAATATTGGTGGACAGCAGCGGTAAAATCATCCATATGTATTGGCGCGGTTCTGGTTGGAATGATTGATTTATCCATGGGTTGATTTGAAGTGGGTGTAATGTTGCCGCAGAACATGCGTTGTGCCGCATTGACCTCGCTGCTATTGTTGCTGTTATTAGCACCGATTGTGACAGCCAGCACCGGCGGTAGAGACGCGCCAAATTGTACAGAATTAGAAATTGCTCAGGTATCAACCTCGATAGCAGTTTCAGATGCAGAGTGCATCAAAATATCACTCGGAAATTTGCAGCCGGGCGATGTCTATGATGTCAGTGTGTCAGTCATTAACGACGCACTTGATGTCCTATTTTTTGACCAGAATCAGATTTTAACCTACGACGCCGGACAGTCCTATCGGTCTCAATTTAATCCTATCATCTCCACTGAGAACGCACTTGGGGGTTATGATTTCCATTGGAAGGTACCAGCCTCAATAAATCCTAAGACATATTATCTTGTTTTGGATAATCTTGATCATGATGGGGATAACGGACAAGGTGATTTAGGTGGCAATACCAGTCAAGCAGGGGTCTCATTTACTAAAATAGACGAATCATATTGGACTCCTTATCATGATGTGTTAGCAGTTGATGCTAATGATTATGCCACTCTATTATCTGGCGATGATTTGAAACTTGATGCCGGCACGCTCGTAGTAGTTACAGCTTGGGCACTTGATGGTCAGGCAAATGTCTACTTACAAACCCGTAATATGCATGAGTTTTACGCTAATTTTGATGTTGGTCAGTTGACTGTGGCTGATTTTGAGTTACAGTCTGTTGCTGGCATTGATTCAGATTCTTGGACTGTCCCAGAGGAATTAGCCGGTGAAGAGTTACTGATAATTGTCGATAATACCAATGCTTCAAGTGATGGTGGAGCTGGGTCTTCCAGCATTAGAGTAAGCGTGCGGGTGGAACTATTCCCACAAGTAAATCCAGTGATTAATGTTAGTAATGATGGAGTAACTAGTCTTGGTCAAACAGTGTCATTAGATGCTGAGAATTCACCCAATAGTATCGGCCAAATAGCCTCGGTTCAATGGGACTTTGATAGCGACGTTGATCTAGATCAAGATGGTATCTTTACCAATGATAATGATGCAGTAGGTTTCCAAGTAACGGCATCATGGTCAACACTGGGAAGTAAAATAGTCACCGTCACGGCAATCTCACCAATCGGCGAAAGCACTGTCACCAACACCTCAGTTTTGGTTACAGATATTGTTCCACCAGTGCCAATAATCAGCAGCAGTGCAGAATTACTTACCAGTGGTTGGAAGACTAATATTGGTCAGGAGACTGCATTTAGTTGTAGTTCTAGTAGCGATGATGACGGTGTTGCTAGCTGCTTGTGGGAGTGGGGGTCAATATTTTCTGACACAAACACTTCCATCGCTATTACATGGGCTAACATCGGTACCTATCAACTGAATTTAACCGTGGTTGATAATTCGGGAAACTCTGCAACAACAGTTACGACAATTGTGGTAGATGATGTTTCAATACCTTCGCTTGATGATCAGTTTATCACCGGCTTGCCAAAAAGTTCAATGCAGGGTGAACTGCTCAAGTTATCAATTGATGCCACAGATACTTATGACCAGCCATACCAATTGACATATCATTGGGATTTAGACCCGGATTTTGATAGTGACAGAAACGGTGACAAGACAGATGATCCGGACTATGTCGGGCCGTCGGTCGATGTTAAACTAACCGAGGTTGGTAGAAACAATGTTGTAGTGACAGTATTTGATCAGTCTGGGAATTCAGATTCACACGCATTTTTTGTTACTGTTGACGCCCCTGTAGAACAAGATGGCTTGATTGGAATTATCATGGTAGCACTATTTATTGGGGTGATTACACTATCAGTTGCCATGATTGGCTTCCGTAAATGGCAAACGGGTATTGCGCTACAGTTACTCAAAGGTAGAGGGCTATCCGACCAAGAGGCACAACAACATATTAGTATGGTTAAGCAAAGACGACGTCTACCGATTTTTGCTGATGCACCAGTAATTGCCGGATTAGAATCTGGGCAACAAGTGATGAACCGCGGACAGAGAGAACAGCATAATCAAGACGCTGAATATCAATCAATTTACGGAGTTTCAGATAATAAAACAGACGCTTCAAGTGCCTTCGCTGCACCCACTCAATCTTACTCCTCAACTGGTTTTAGTGCGCCGCAAAATACTTTGTCATCAGCCACTCAAACAGCCGCTTCTGATGCATTGGCGATGTTCGCCGAGGAAGAAAATGCTGAGATAATTGAAACTAACACTGCTGATGATGCAATGGAGAAAGTAACCAAGGTAATCAGTGGGGGCGTCGCACTACCACATCAGGTAAAGACTGAACTAACTGCAAAAGATGATGCTGCACAGCAAGAAAATATTGCTGAGGACCTAACTTCAAACGAAACGGTGGAATCTGTTAGCAAACAAGTCGCTTGTCCGCATTGTCCAACCAAGTTCAATGTTCCAATACCAGAGGCCGATGAAGCAATAGTTGCATGCCCTTCTTGTGCCAAGGATTTCATCTTGAGATTCTCTTGAACGGTAATATGTTTGACTATTCGGGTAAACTTTGAGGCGATAGTTTATCGTAGGTTGAACATGACCATTTAGCATGGATGAGCGTTCGCTACGGCTGTTAAGCCCAGGCTTACCACAATCCGGTGACCCGCGCAAACCCGCGATATTCCTGGTTTTACTAATGCTGGTCTCAATTTCAGGCCCAGTTACTGCGGATACTTCGATATCGAGGGATGATTTTGATGTTATTGATGCCCTCATGGACACACTTGCTGAAAGAACGCAAGGCGGGGAACCCGATATTGCTCTTGGCGCAGCTCAAGGTGCACTATCTCAGGTCGATGCCAATGCAAGAGGGATTAGTGCAACTGATCCGCTTGCTGTGTCGAATTCTTTTCTCGATGGCATTTCGATGCGTGACTCTGCGACTTTTGAGCCAGACCATCCACGGCCCTATGAGTTCTTAATGGATGCATCAACACAGCCTGATGGCTTCCCAAATAATTTGTTCGAAACGCTGTTCTCGGTCAATAATCTTGGTTTGGATAATATCCTGGCGATTGGAGTAAATACTTATGCAGTTTATGTCAATTTCACCTCACGAGACAACGGTCCATCATATGAGGCATGGGCACAGGGTACTTTTACTGGTGAACTATTTGTCGATGGACAAATAGTGCTATTCGCTAACTATATTGATATTGATGGCGATGGAGCAGACGATTTGTCAGTTGCTTTGACGATTGAAGGAATTATCAATCAGGGAGATGGTTGGGGAGTCGAGACCAGCGGTGGTCTGATACCCATCATTGAACAGTTGTGGATTAATCCGACTTTTCAATGGAAGGTGAG
>DALZ01000034.1:0-15665 GCA_002496955.1 Euryarchaeota archaeon UBA128
TTAGAAGTGATAAGTTTCGATGTTGCAGTTGACGAGGTCACTGCTGGAGCAGAGCATCACGGAGTTGCGATGGCTGCGTTGATTATGCCAAATTCGTTAACGATAGGTGGTCGACAATCTACAGGACCAATTAGAGGAGGACTTACCGTACCAGAAGATAAGCAGCAAAAGCGCGTTGATGTAAAGGCACCAGCAGCCCCCGCCCTGCGACCGGGGAGCAGACGCGGCGGAGGTACAAACACCGATTTCTCACTTTGACGACATCTACAAGAACCCTCGACGAAATTAGAAATTATGGCAGAAGCGTGGAAGGTTTTCAAGTGTCTCGCCTGTGGTATGTCACACGGAAGGAAATCATCAGGTCATAACTGTCCACACTGCGGCCAGAGAGTTAGTGAGACTACTCCAGTAATAGATCGTTCGGATAATCCATCAGAACTGCGCAAAAAGGTAGTGATGGCCAATACGCCATTGGAACTAAGAGAATCACTTAGCCGTAAGTTAGCAGAATCAGAGCAATTAATAGAAGGTTTAGCAAAATTTTCAGTAAAAAAAGGTCTGTCTATTCTAAGGAATTTAATTGATGAGGACGGCAGTTTCACATTGACTAAAATAAACTATGAGTTTGAAAACCAAGGTTTTGGTAGCGAGGTTTCTAACTTTATTGAAACTGCTGAAGCACAAGGGGTTATTGTTAGGCTGGGCGAAGGAATTTGGCAATTTCTTGAGTGAAGTTGATAATAGGGAAGTCGTGGCCAAACACAACGGGCGTATGGGTTAGTTTGGCCTATACTCGGGCGTTTGGGACGCTTGGACCCAAGTTCAAATCTTGGTACGCCCACCAATTATTTTGTCTCACCTTTAGAGTGGACCCAAATAATATGATAACCAAACTGAGTTTTAACAAACTTGGTTGGTACTGTTTCAATCTCGGTCAGCCAAACAGCATCTTCAAATTTTTTTACCATTTGGCCTTCTATGAATTCTCCTAAATCTCCTTTTTTTGAACCACTTTGACAGATAGAGTATTTACGCGCTAGTTTTTTGAATGCTTTCAGAGGGTTCTTTGCTTCAGATAATTGTTCAAGTATTATCTTTGCAGTTGGTTTGTCGGCAACAAGTATGTGTCTAGCGTGTGCCGTTCTCGGTGCATTTCGTTTATCATGTCTGCGCATTGTATCTCAACTCCGTGCGCATCCTAACCGACAGCCTATCAAATACATGAGCCGAAGCCCAACATACCAGGACGAAAAAAATTGTAGAAATAAAGCCATCAGTTAATGCTGACTCTAAATCTGTTGTTACACCGGGAATAAGCGCCACCCAACCAATTACATATGCCATAAAGGATAGTAATGTGTGTGGAGTGACACTGCGAGAAAAAAGCATTGCCAGGCATCGCTTGTGATGCATTACAGCCATCATAAAACCGACGGAGATGAAAAAAGGTAGCATTTTTATGCCGGATTTTTCTGCACCATACACACATTTGACCGGTACTTCGATAACTCTGAACGATTTCTTAGATAACTCAATCAGCCAATAATTGGGATATCCATAACCTCTCCATGACTTTTCCCAACTCCACTCTTGAATTACATGATGACTAATTGCAGTAAACCCACATTGCGGGTCAGTGACTCGCCTTCCTGCAGCAAGAGTGGTGAAAAACCCCAATATCATGCTAGCAATAATTCTAATTCGGGGCATATTCTTTGGTCCATTCTGGTCAATGAACCGGTTTCCCTTAACATAATCCGCTTGGCCATTGATAATCGGTTTTACAACTGATGCCAAGTCTTCTGGATTCATTTGGCCGTCACCTGCCATCACGGCACTAACAAAAGGCTCACTGAGCAATTCGCGCATCTGCTGATGGCCTGCATCGATCGCAGCACCCACACCAACACCGGATTTATTCAGTAGGGTGATTTTCTCACTTTTTTGGCAATTTTGTTCGACAATATTGCGCGTATTGTCTGTTGAGCCGTCGTTGACTACGACAACGCAATCAACAAAATCTGGTAGACCGGAAATAACGTCTTCGATGAAGTCTTGTTCATTCTTTGCCGGTATGACGACACCAACTCGCCAGTCACCAAGCATGAACAAGCCAAATTGGTTGGGCTGATGAATATAACTTACGGAATTTTATTTTCTTAGCAAAAATTAGTTGGTAACTAACATTGAAAACGCAGAGTATAAGTTTGATGTGGTTTAGTGTGCTATGTGTCTAAACAACCGCTTCGCTTAATCTACGTCGGTCGTGACATTGAATTGCGTATAATTTCATTGTTAGTTAGAGCATCTGAGGTCGCAGAGGAAACCGTGTTTATTGATTTAGGATCAAATGATCAAACAGTTGACCTTGCAACTGAATTTGGTTGTAGGACTTTGCACTATGTTGAGAATGACTTTACTACACCCGATCTGGCAAGGCTAATCAGTAATTCCAGTCTAGGTGATAATTTTGCTAATCTCATAATTCATATCAATGATGACTGGAGGCTGAGAGAATTGCCCGTAGTAGTAAACCGGTCAAGAGAAGGTTGGGATATCTACATTGCATACAACAACCAAGCCAATCAGGAATTAGTAGCTGAAGAATTAGTCATTGGTTCATTAGATTTCGACCACATTTATGTTTCCAGTAAAGGGTTAGAGGAGTTGGCTAAAGCAAATACCATGACCAGTACCCTAAATTTCCCATCAAACCTCAGAGTTAGAGTAATTGAATCATCAGATAAAATCAAATTGCCACAAAGAGAGTCATTAGCGACAGCATCTCGTTTTGCTCAACTGTTTTATTGGATGCTGGAAACAAAACATCCGCTGTTTTTATTTGGCATTCCTGGTCTTGTTTTGTTCATACTTGGTTACCAATTATCCGGCAATGTTATCGATACTTTCAACGAACTGAATTCAGTTTCAATCGGTGTAACTCTTACTACAATTGCGATGACGCTAATCGGTTTATTTGCTATGATGGTTGCTTTAATTCTATACATAATGGGAAAACAGGTAGAACAAATTCAATCGCAATATAATTGGAATAGGAATGATGACAAAACACTTTAATCGAGGTTAGGATATGGATAATTACAGTTCTTTAGTCTGCCTTGACATGGACCGTGTCTTGGTAGATCATTTGTCCACATGGCAGTATGTTTATGATAGATTAAGCATCTCAAACGATGAGTCATTCTCATTGTATAATCAGGGACTGTTAGATGAATGGGACTGGATCAAACTAGATATTGCCCTGATTAAAGATAGTGTTGGTAATGAAATCATGACCGATGAGGCTTTACGAAGATTGATGGAAGGTATGCCGATGATGAAGAATTGGCGGTTATTAATTGACGAATTAATCAAAGATGGAGCCAAAGTAGCGATTATTTCTGGTGGATTACAACAAACTGCGCGCGACATCGCAGCGCAATTTCCCTCGCAAGATTTGTGGTCGAGACGCTGGGGTGGTATTGACCGTTTTACCGCTAATCGTTACTCAGAGGGATTAGATACAAAGTTATCAGTGTTTACCAACGGTTGGCTAAGAGGTAATCAATTATCCAACGGTCAGTATGAAATAAATGATTTTGGCCGATATCAAGTACAAATGAATGGTAAAGGTGCAATTGTGAAGATGCTTCAACGACGATATAATATCAGTAAAAACAGAACTGTGAGTGTTGGCGATTCCGCAGGCGATATCGGGATGTTTGCTGAGTCAGGCCTTGCTATTTGCTTCAATCCATGGGACGAACGTCCATTGAAATACTGTGATAAAGTAATTGAAGAAAAAGACTTAGCCATAGTATTGAGTGAAATTAGGATTTTTTTGAACCAATAATTTTTGTATACATAATTTATCCTAGTGACATGAGCGTCGACGATTATGCGTTTATCTCATCAATTTGCCTAAATTGCGGATTTATTTTGGGAGAATTTGTTCCTGGAATGGAGTGTCCAATGTGCGGTGAGCCTATTCTATAAGTTTCCTAATGATAGTAACGTTTTCTGATTTTACATACTGAATTACCTGTTCTATGGAATCTAAAGGCAAATCTTCAGGTGCCAAAACTCCAAATTTTATGGTCTCGCCATCAGTGTCTGTTTTTGCTAACAGCGTTTCAACACATGCAATCGTCACTAACCCAGTGGTTCTCGCCATGGAACTAAACCCATTTAGTCCATTGTCAACGATTTCCCAAATAATTTTGTGTTCAGCATACTCTATTGTTACTTCCATCCAAGTAAATTCTGGTCTTTCTTCATCGAATTTCCATGCATCAATCAGCTCTATATCGGTAAGTTTTCCTCTTTCAGCAATCCATTTTTGTATGTGACCGGGCCATCTAACAGTATATTCTCTCATGTTAGGTGACATCTTCGAGTTAATTAGGCTCCTTAACCCGTCAGTAAGAAACGCTTCCATAGTTCCGTATCCTTCGACTTCAATGCTGTGTAAGTCACTGATAGCGCTTACTGTTGTGGTTGTTCCATTGACAATTATCCTTGCTGGCCTAGTGTATTCCTCGATGACATCTGCGGGAGAAAAAGGCGCCATGTAAGACCAATTTTGATCTGGGATTGCTGGGTTGCCGCCGACTTTTATACTCACATCCTTGATATTTTCTTCCAACTCAGATTCTAATCTTATCAACATATTCGACAATCCCGGAGCGATGCCAACATCCCAGATAAGCGTAGAATCATTTTCAATTGCTAGCTTGTTGTGTATCGAGGGCTCTATTTCAGTGAATGCTAAGTCGATAATCGAGCGATAGTTCAGAATAAGCGTCGAACGAACTTGCTCTCCGATATTACCGGGTAGTAAATTAACTATTACCTTTGCTTCGGGGGGATATTTTAGTATCTCAAATACATCGCCTTCTTGGTAGGATATCAACTGATTATCTTTAATTGAATCAGGTATGGTCAAATCAATGACGTGGACGCTGTATCCTCTTTGTGCCAATTTTGTGACAACAAAATTACCAACCAGGCCACAACCAAGTGCAACAATATCTGGCATAATACCACTCACTCAGGGAGTAACTCTTCTGGAATCCCTCGGAAATGGTATTACCTCTCGGATGTGCTCAGCACCGCTTAACCATGAACAAACTCGGTCAACACCTAGCCCAAAACCACCATGCGGAACACCACCATACGTCCGAGTATCAATATAGAATTGATATGGTTCTCTTGGTGTTCCCTCTTCGTCAATTCGGGCAAGTATTTCTTGTTCTGACCATGTTCTTTCTCCGCCTCCAATAATCTCGCCATAACCTTCGGGGGCGAGTAAATCATGGCACAGGACATATTTATCATCGGAAGGGTCAACCCTATGGTAAAATGGTTTGGCAATTTTTGGATAATGTGTCAAAAAGTGTGGCACATCAAAGTCTTGGGTGAGTATTTTTTCTTTGGAATAATCTAGGTCTTGCCCCCATTCTACTTCTACGTTAAGTGATTGTAATGTGTCTATTGCCTCATCATAACGCATGCGAGGATAACTTGAATCAGCATAATTCGCTATGGTTTCCAAGTTTCTTCCAAGGGACTCTAACTCAGCGCTTCTCTCATCGAGCAAAGTTGCGGCTATCTTCCTGACTACTCCCTCTCCATATGTCATTATTTCTTGATTATCAGCCCACGCAACTTCCATTTCAGCATGCCAGAATTCCGTCAAATGCCGTCTTGTTCTAGACTTCTCGGCCCTAAAAGATGGGGCTATGGTATACAAGCGTTCCAATGCAGGCATTGCTGCCTCTGCATATAATTGCCAAGACTGAGTCAGGTATGCCTTCCGGCCAAAGTAAGGAACTTCGAATAAAGTGGAACCACCCTCGACGGCTCCAGCGACGAAGTTAGGCGCTTGATATTCAATAAAATCTAAGTCGCGAAAATACGTGTGAATTGCCCCAAAGACGCTGCTACGCAGTTTTAGCATCGTAGTCATTCTTGTTGTTCGCAGGTATAGATGACGATTGTCAAGCAAGAATTCCGTTTCACCACCATCCGCAGCCGTCATTGCTGATTCGGTAATGGGAAATGGTGTTTCTGGATTGACTGGGCCGACTATCTCCACCTCGCTAATTATTACTTCATAACCGCCGTCAGCCCGTTCATCCGGGTTTGCCTGTCCGTGCACTATAATTGAAGATTCTATTAGCGCTGATTTGACATCATCAAAGCATACATCGCCCACAGCTTCTCTTTTTGCAACGCACTGTATCGATCCGGTAGAATCTCTGAGCACTAAAAAGCGAATTTTGTTAGAACCCCTAGATCTCTTTATCCATCCTTTCAATTCTACTTTTTGGCCATCATGTTTGCCGTCAAGCACATCAGAAATCCAAATCGTCTTCATTACCTCACCATGTCGCCCTAGAAGCACGTGTAATTGAAATCTCGCTTGAAGTCTAAGGCCGTTAAATTAGCCGCAGTAAATACATAACATGGAAAACCTCAAACTACATACCAGATTTTTGCGACCCATGCCCAAGATTGTCGTTTATGCTATAGGGGGTAATGCATTGCAGAATCCACAATCTAGTGCGCGTGAATCAACATCTGGAATTCTTGCTAAAGTGATGAGTGATGTTGTTGATTTGCTTGAGTCTGGATGGGGCGTTGTATTGACTCACGGCAATGGCCCTCAGGTTGGCCATTTGATGCAAATTGACGAAGATTTTTCTCACACAATGGATGAATGGGTTTCTGCAACTCAGGGCATGATTGGTCATTCTCTATCGCTAAATCTCGATTCAATTTTACTGAAACGTCGTCGGCCGGAAAGAACTGCTTGTGTAATTACGCGAGTTGAGGTTGATCCTGGTGATGCAGGATTTTCGCTTCCAACAAAACCAGTAGGTCCGATATTGAGTGATAAAGTTGTGATGACCGCAGACTGGGATATTGCAGAGACAGTTAACGGTGCAAGGAGAGTAGTAGCTAGTCCTATGCCGATGGGGGTATTAGACATCGAGGTGATAAAGAAACTAGTAGAGTTACGTGCTGTAGTAATATGTGGAGGTGGTGGTGGAATTCCAGTAGTCAGGAAGAGTAATCACTACATTGGGGTTCCTGCAGTAATAGACAAAGACAGACTATCGGCTTTGATTGCCATAAAATTGAATGCTGACGCATTAATCATCTCAACCGCTGTAGATTCTGTCAAAACTGGATTTAACACTCCTAATCAAGTTTCACATCGCGTTCTAACATTAGATGAGTGTGATGCATATATTGAGCAAGGTGAATTCCCCGAGGGGTCTATGGGTCCTAAAATTGGCAGTTTAATGGAAGCGGCACTACACAATCCATCATGTCAAGCAATACTGTGTCAGCCAGGGGATGCTTTGAAAGCGCTGAGGAGTGAGGCAGGTACCAAAATTGTGGTTAAATAATACCACATATTCTTAAGTTAAAGCGTGCTCGTATGCAACATGAACAGAATAGAAGCGAGTGCCCATTGTGACGGACCATGCGGAGTATACGACCCAGCCAGTGCAAGAGTTGCTGGAGAAGCAGTGCAGTCAATGACAAAGAAGATGCTTACATTAGCCACCAATCATTCCGGTGATTGTGGAACCGCAGCTTACATCAATACCATGAGTAGATATGCGGCAATCAAGGAAGAGGAAGCGCAAAAATGCAAAAAAGAATTGCTAGTATTGTGGACAGATTACTTTAAACCAATTCACCTTGAAGCCTACCCAGACTTGCATGAAACTTTTTGGCAGGCTGCTAAACTCTGTAGCGCATGCAAGGTAGAAGTTTCTGCAGAACACGCTCAAGAACTGATGGATGCGATAGAAAAAATCCATAATTTATTTTGGGCTACCAAGGGCAGAGAAGTTCCATGGATTAGAGCCAGCTGATTACATGGAAAAATTACAAGTTGTAATACGCGGCAATAGTATGTGGCCAACACTTGATGACGGCCAAGAAATATTCTGCGAGACTTATGTCGGACAATCAATCCACAAGGGTCAGTTGGTAGTCTTCTACCACCCATTTAACAAGGACATTATAGCGGTAAAACGCGTCAAGTATTGTGAATCGGGTGGTCTTTTTGTGGAGGGTGACAACCCTGATCCAACTGCGTCTGATGATTCTCACAATTTCGGTCTGATAAAGTTAGCATCTGTAATAGCTTTAGGTATGTAGCGGGCCTGACGGGGTTCGAACCCGCGACCGACGGATTAAGAGTCCGTCGCTCTACCTGACTAAGCTACAGGCCCGAGTTTGCCTGCCACACTTCGTATTTAATTATTGATTGCAGAAATATTATGTTATCAATCGTCCATTGGGGTTAACCATTGTTTCAACACCAGAATCTTTGGCTAGTATCACGACATCGCACATGTTATTGAAAAGCCCTACTTGGACCACCCCTGCAATTGCCAAGATTCTGGGTTCCAACTCTACCGGTTCAGTCAGGGTAGGGCCACAATGAGCATCTGCGATGTAGTTGCCATTATCTGTAACTACCGGATTGTCCCCAGACATTCGACAATTGACACGGCAGTCGAGCAACTTAGTCAATTGACGTATAGTTGCCTGATATGAAAAAGGTGTTATTTCTATTGGTAAAGGAAACGCACCCAAGGTTTTGACCATTTTTCTTTCATCGGCAACAACTACCATTGAATTCGATTCCTGGGCAACGATTTTCTCCCGCAGTAAAGCAGCGCCACCCCCTTTTATCAGGTTAAAATTCTCATCAAATTCATCAGCACCATCAATTACGATGTCAAGATGACTGCAGTCAGATAACTCAACCAATGGTATTCCAACTTTGTTAGCTAACTGTTCAGTTGCCAAAGATGTTGGAACTCCGACAATCTCTAAACCTTCTTCTGCAATTCTTCTACCTAATTCCATAACGGTGTATCTAACAGTCGAGCCTGTTCCCAAACCAACTTTCATACCGTTAGTAACAAATTTACAGGCGTCAACACCCGCTTGCTGCTTTAGTAATTCGACCCGGTCCATGAATATGACACATCTAGTAAGGCTATTGAGTATTTTGTAAGTCGTCGAGATTTGACCCATGGCGAAAGGTTTTGACCTTTGGTATGCTGTGGGTATTCATGGGGGAGAGGCGAAGCCGGCAAGCGATTGCTATGCTTTTGTTGATATTATTCGGACTCTCCACACAAAGCCACTACTTTACAGGCGTTGAGTCGTCTTTGGATAATGAGCAAGCAAAAGTAACGCAAGTAATCGGGCAACAAGAAACAATAGCCATTGGGTCATTTCCGGACGGTGCAGTTGAAAAAGTGTCAATATCAGTACCTGATGGCCAAGTAGTTCAATCGATGAATGTCGATATAGAGGCTGCTGATTTAGCGACATCGACTGCATATTCATTCACTGATAGCACAGACTTTGCCAATTCCAATTTTTATGAAGGAATGGATGTAAACTCTTCATCGCTATCATTGCTACCACAAGAATGGGCATGGGACTTTGAGTCTGGTTCCTTCGGTCCGGAGTGGAGATTAGGTGGTACAAGTAATTGGAATATACAAACTAATACGGTGATAGCGGGTAGCCAAACAGCAAAGGCTGGCACAATCAGCAGTAATCAGGAAACGTCGATTACGCTAGACATTTCCTCGATTCCAGCTGGCTCTGGAACTTTCAAGTATCAGGTGTCGTCGGAATCTGGATTTGATTATCTCGTGTTTTGCATTGATAATACTGGTTGCTCGAGGTCTTCGGGGTATAATCAGCGATGGGCAGGTGTAACAAGCGGAACTCACAGTTTTACAGTCCCAGCAAACGCTCAAAGCCTTACATGGAAGTATGCGAAGGATGGTAGTGTAAATTCTGGTCAGGATACGGCTTGGATTGATGATATCGTTATCACTCCAACAGGTGGTGCTGGCAATGGCGAAGGCACATGGATTTCCCCAGCATTCGGACCGCAGTATTCTGGTCAAGGGGAGCCACGGACTTATGGCTACATGTACATGGACGCCTACATTCCTCAAGATGCAGACTTTGAGTGGTCTTTACTTGATGCCTCGACTGATACAATAATATCTGGCTTTGAAGGACTATCAGACATATCTATGGATTTTGGCGTCATTGATTGGAAAACATATCCTCTGGTAAAGATGCGAATCGATATGGCAACAACCACTGGCTCGCTACCAGTAGTTCATGGAATCCACTTTGATGGCTTGATCGAGGATGACTTTGACTCAAATCCAGTCACCAGTGGTTGGACCATCAGTAGCGCCGGATGGAATTCTGGTTCGATATCCGGAACTGGGACTATGATTAGTCCGGATTACTACATCCGCAGTGGATTTGTTGGTTTGAAATCTGATAGTTATCTCAACGGTTCAGGAAGGTTGGAGTATTCATTAGATTCTGGACAGTCGTGGAATAATTTACCACGGGATAACTTACGCACAATGTCTCAGCCAGAATTTACTGTGATGTTCAGAGTAGTCAGCACAGGCGGCAGTTGGACATTTGATAGATTAACCGTCGAAATGGTAAGGACCAGCGTAGTTGATGGTTTGGAGCTAGACATTGGCCTAGACGGCATCGCTGATTGGACCATGGAACGCAGTGGTATTGGTCGTCTTGGGATACAAGATATCCATACTAACGATAATTTGTGGTCCGCAACTCAAAGTAGCCCATCTTCTCCTGCCCAATTTTCAGTTTATTTGCCGACTCTCGGAATAGAGGAATTTGAGTTTGCGCTAGCAAGTCCAAGCACCAACTTTGTCAATCCATATCTGACTATATCTTACAACAATCAAGATGTGATTACCAGTTCGATAGATGACTTTTCACAATTGACTACTATCAGATTAACGGCATCTCAAATCAGCAGTATAAATAACGCCATTGCTCAATCAATAGGCGATGTTAATATCAATGGTCTTCAATTTGCCGAGGTCGAAATTAAGGTTGGCTCATCCTCAACAATCTCGACGATTGGTTTAGGGGGCTTGATGATTACATATGACACCTCGATAAATTTAGATTTTGTTGGCAATGATGGATTGATAATCGGGTTGAATAGTGTAATTCCAAATTCCAAATTAGTGAATGGGTTTAGAGAGATATCACTACCAGTTAGAATGAAAAGTACTGGTGCAATACGATTAACGGTCAATTCAATATCTACGGCACCTTCTATCACCCCAATCAGCATGACAGTAAGTAATGTGACCGATACCTTCACTCCATCGATGAATTGGATAGATGTTACAAGTTCATTTGATTTCACCAGTGTTGGTGTTACAAATCCAGAAAATTTTGTCCGTGGTGGCTCGTGGTTGGTCGACTTCAATCTTGTTGGCGAAACTAATCTAGCTCAATTACGATGTAGCACAACTGCTATGCCAGTAGTCGGGAGCAGTATCAGTAACTGTATCCAGAATGGTGTTCAGTTAATTTGGTCTGACCTTGGAACAAATGGTGGCGTTCAAATGTCAGGGACATCAACAACATTAGAATTTCATCATCGATTTAAATTCCCCGTCGAATGGGATGATGAGGAGTTTTTGTTAGCATCGGTGAATATGGTCTCACAAAATGGACCGATGTTATCAGTTAGCAAATCATTTGGCCTAGGTAACTCGCAAGGCGTGGAAAATGATGTATCGCTCAAAGGTTGGTCAGTTGTTGGCTCAAATGGGGTGCCATCGGATAATCAATTCCCATATTTACAAAATCAAAGGGGGGAGCCGGTCGTTGTTCAGGCTCAACTAGGCTTTGAAGGTGATGAGGGAACTGCGCCTCGAACAGGTCATGCTTTAGTTCGTCTGTTAGTTAATGGTAACGAATATGGATCGAGTTCGATAATAAATGATGGTGTTGTCTCAATACCTTGGGTGATACCTACAGCCGGTGAGAGTGTTGATTTGGAGATTGACATCCAACCACTACGTGGTCAGTCCGTAGTATATGAGGTTGAAAATAGTATTACATTCCGCTATGATTCAGTCAATCCACAATTGCTATCGATGAATGTCGATCAATTCGACCATTTCCAAAGTTCACCTGACAACCGGTTGGAATTTGTCATAACCGACCGTCCGTTTTTACCAACACAGGCTAAAATTGCTTTGTGGCACTCATGGGAGAATGACTTCAATCAAAACGGCCATATCGACTCAACTGAGGTAGTTTACCACGACCTTCTTTATCCCAGTGACTTAACCCAGTTGGAGGGCACCTACAGTTTCCCACTGGACACCTCATCGGCCCCGGATGGTAGTTATGTTCAGGGTTGGCTTGAAGTTGCAGATTCTGCTGGTAATGAGATGTTTGAGTCTGGTAATCTCTCAACGCCACTGTTTAATCTACTCATTAGCAGCGACGGTTCACCTCAATTGGGTTATGCCGATTTATCCTGGGAATATGGTATAATGCCGTGGCTACACCCTGGCGAGGCAGTTGAATTGAATATACCAGTTTGGGATAAAAACGGTGTCACAGACATAACCGATATAGAATTTGATTTATCAGGAAATCAACCAGATTCGTCGTCGATAACATGGAATCGGCAGACGGGTGTATGCACCAGTTCAACCCTATACATCAAGGTCGAATCATGTGACATGATTGGAGATAGCGACTCCGGATTATTTACCAATTCTGGCAAGTTCAGAATTAATTTCCAACTTCAGTGGGGTTTTGATCCTGATGACAGTGTAATTAGAACACCAGTATTACGATTAACCGATTTGAATAGACAATCCACCACCATAGAGTTGGCCGATTTGAGTTGGCGATACTCTGGTGAGATGGAAATTAATCGAGAAAGTTTAGATTACTCTACTTCAGGTAACAACCGATCTAATAGCGGTTCGTGGGTGAAAGCTCAAGAAGAAATTTTGATATCCGGTTCTCTAAACTGGCTCAAGACAAAAAGAGTAGTCAATCAAGAACTAGGATTACTAGTTACGTTAGGCCTAAATCAAGGTATTCTTGAATACGAAGCAGGATTATTCAACGGCACAATAACATCTCCAGCTACACCAGGTAATTATGCCATGGATATCACGCTGAGAAATGCACCAAACGGGGCAACAATCGTTCAGCCGTCATCTCCTCTTTTATGGTTTATAGTCGATGATGAACCACCTACAATCAAGAGCATTGAATACCCCTTGCCTGGGCAAATTATTGCAGAAGAGGAATGGCAGTCGTTAGAGGTTCTAATGAGGTTCTCAGAGGATAATTTCATTGATTTAGATTCAATGATTTTGAAATGGGAAGTGCATCCGTCTGGCTTTGGTTTTTCCTCTTCTAGCATTGCCAATGGTACTGGTTTGATCTCTATACTTGGCGGGATGCCGTATGGTGAGTTGATTGCTGGGACTTTCAATATAGACTTAGATACGACAATTCCAGAAGAAATGCGCACCGAGCCATTGGAGCTCAGGATTTGGCTAGGTGGTAATGACATGGCTGGTAACTCATTCGGCTCTGTGTCAGAAGAAATTTACACACCATTCGCAGTTTGGTTACTAGAGCAACAGTTGCCAGAGTATTCACTAGCCCAACCTAGAGTTTCCTATGGTGGTTCGCTTGAAGTAGGTGATTCAGTAGATCTCTCGGTGGTAATTCAAAATGTGGGTAAATCCGATGGGAATACCACACTTCGCATTGAACGTGTGGAAAGTAACGGTGCACGAACTACAATCCATAATCAACAAATAAAGGTAAACTCAGGAGGTAGTGGACAAATCAATCACCGTTGGACTGCGGATCGTGACGGTTCAATGTGGATTGAGTTCATCATTGTTGGCGGACCGACCATGCAGACGGAGACATTCTACGTGGACAGTGGAGAATCCGACGGCTTGTTAGGCGGGATTGCTGAAATAAATCCAGTTTTGCTAATTGTTATTTTTATCCTAATTGCGTCTCTTATTGCTCTATTGATATTCGGTTTGCGTTCACCAAAGCCACCGGTCCAACATCTACCAGCAGGCAAAAATTATCAGGTCGTTAATCAGCAAATTACACCACAACAACAACACTACTATGAGCAACAGCAAACCCTCACATCTCCCGGAGATAATCCGTATCAATAAGAGTCGAAGACTCTAAATGACTGATAATTAACAGTCAACTGAGGGAGTAGGAGGACTGCTGACAGAGTTCGACTCTGAGGAAAGTCCCCTCTCCACAGTGCATGTGCCTCACAAAAGCGAGAAACTAGAGATGGTTTGGTTAATGCAATAGAAACGAACGAAATAAGGGTTGAACGATGATGTTGAAAAACGGAGGTTTCCTTAAAATCGATGAAACGAGCAACCGCACAGGAGCAAGTCCAAGCAGTTCCAGAGAGATTGCGCGTCTAGGAACAGGTAGGATGCTTAGTTGAATGCAGTCGCCGAAAGGTAACAGAAAGGGGCTTACTCCCTACTCCCTCATTTATTCTCTAAGACAGCTTCTAGCGGTTTCATGGATATTGGTGACGCAAGGGCTATTCCCTCTCCGTAATCTACCCAGTATGGTTCACCCTTGATGGCTGATTTTGCAACTTTCTCAGAGGTAATCACTGCAGGCATCAGGAAGGTACTAGTAATGAATGCGAAAATAATCAAAAGGCACATTATCATAAAGAAATTTTCTAGACCGGGGAATGTAACCAAAAAGCCGGCTCCAATACCACTTACAGTCGTTATTGTGGTCTCAAAAATAGTCTGGCCAGTTTCCTCGATAGAGTTGGCAATACCGATTGGAGATTCGCCTTCCTCCTGTATCCTGTGCATGACATGTATAGCATCGTCAACACCAATACCGAAGACGATAGTACCAATCATCGCGGTGAAAATATTAACGTTGACATCTGGACTATTCATCAGCAGTGGTTGCCATAAGATTACTACTGCTACCGGAACCATAGTAATGACGCCCAGCCTGACTGACCTGAATACGATTGACAAGACAATTGTTAAGATTAGCATTGTAACAATCGTCGTCAGGTTTTGGGAGTTGTGAATCCCCTCATTTATGTCGAGGGATACGGGTAGACCGCCCGTGAGTTTAGAGGAATCGGTTCCCTCCAGGCCAGTATCCTCGATGAGCATCTCATCAATCTGGTCTCTAAGTACTGCAGCTTCATTCAAGTTCATGTACGGCTGTGTAACATAGACAATACCTTTGGTTCCTTCCTTGTTGAGCAGCATTGATTTGACTTCATTGCTCAGTGTGTCAAAAACGATGTTTACCATGTCTTTTCTCAGCTGTTCTCTTCCTCCTTCGCCACTGGCGTCTAACAGTAACCAAGCATGGCACTCAATTGGGTCATTTGATTCCCAGCAGGGTTCATGAAGTAGATCCCACAGACTTCCTTGGTACAACGCAACATCATCATTGAGGCCAATAGTGACAGGTATTGCGCGCAAAAACGTAATGATACTGGTTGTGTTGGTTCTTTCAACTTCGCTTATCCTTTGTTCCAAGCCATCGATGACATCAAGAACCGGTAAATCTCTAATCCGATCTGTATTGTTGTCATTTGGTCTATCCTGTGCACTGAAAATAAACAAAGAGGTTTGTCCACCGCTGAAATATTCAGAATATTCTGCAAGTGAATTCAACGAGTCTATGCCGTCAGGTGCTTCTGATGAACCCGTGATGGGTTCATTCATCGAATCTAA
>DALZ01000034.1:16048-22074 GCA_002496955.1 Euryarchaeota archaeon UBA128
GCCTTGACCGGAAATTTACCAATATTTTTCCACATTGTAGGATTTGTCCGTTTGTTATACCGTAGCATCCAAGCTATTGTCGGGACTAAAATAATGCTAAATACGAGGGTAGAAGCAATCCCGAGTACTAAAGTAATACCAACAGACCTTATTGGCGCTACGGTGACAATCTGTGGCGCTATGAGAACAGAAAATCCGATTACAGTAGTTATTGCTGAAAGTAAAACTGCCACTCCTGTTGAACTGGCCATTTCCATAACGCACTTTTTGTAGAAATCCATGTCCCATAAATCCGGCACCTTCAGTTCTTTTTCGCCGCGTTTCTTTCGGCGAATATTATCATCTTGCATTCTTTGCAATTCCTTACGTCTAACTTCCTCGATGCGATTTACCATATGCAGTGCATAATCTACCCCTAAACCAATCAAGATCGGAAAGGTAGCAACAATCATTGGGGTTAGCGTGATGTCCAACAGCACCGATGAGCCAAAGGTAAATGCCAGAGCCATTACGATAGGTGTGCCAGTAATTGCCACCACTTTGAGCGACCTATGGAGAGTCGTAATTATTATGATAGTAAACAATATTGACCACGGTAATATCATCAATAAATCTTCATAGATAGCGTCAGATATATCCTCAAGAACTTTGGTTAAGCCAGTTACCGTCATAACTTCGATTTCAGAGTTTGGACGATTGTCAACAACTCTCTCAAAATGGGCTAGAAGTTCCTCGAAATTATCAAAATCATCGATTTTTTCGAAATTCTGATTCATGCCTACCACTATTGCCGTTGTATCCCAAATACCGTCACCATTGGTGTCTTTTATCAATGGTTCAAAACTGCCATTAGACTGTTCGATGATGGCATCCACCCGCTCTTGTTCAGGTATAACATAATCACCACCACCAGGCAATAAATCACAGTCGATGTCGATAATTGGGATTCTAGTGTCAACACCGTGTTCACACAGAGAATTGTTAAATCGTCCATCAGCAGAGTTGATTTCTTTGATTACTTGAGCGGGAGATAGAATCCATAACACACCATCATTTTCGCCGTTGTCGTTCTTGTCATAATCAATTCCTCTGCTGATTGAATCACCGTTGACATTGTTAGCGTCCCCTTCAACCCAACTTATTACATCAAGTATTTCCTTGTCAGTTATATTTGCATCACTTGACATGTCAAAGGCATTGTTAGTTCTGATATAGATGACTGTGATATCGGTTGACCATTCTTCCCTCACCTCCAGTAGGAGTTCTGTTGATGGCGCTCCATCTGGGAGAAATATTTCAACATCATCATCTATCTGTGATTGAAAGTCCATGCCCTGTTGAGCAAAGAATGCGGCGATGATTATCAGCAATATTACAACAGTGGCAGGGGAAGTCAAAACATTTCCATACATGTTGTCTAGTGATTGTTTTGTTTTATCAGCAGTAATTTTCTTTAATGACAGATATTTTTGTTTTGCAGAATTGAGCGCTCCCTGACTACCTGCGGGCTGCTCGCTCATGGTTAATGCATCTGTGAGAGGGATTTGAACAATACTGTCACAAGATTAACCAGATGAGAATTTATTGACTTTAATCTAGACCAAATTCTCTCACAATTAAATGTTTCAAGAATCCTCTGGCGGATTGGAGAACTAGCCCGGTTGCCATTAGTGATAGACCAAGTACTCCAATCCAAACTGCTGATAAGCCGGTACCAATATAATTATCAATCTGACCAGTGACATTTTGTGCTAAATTGAGCCCCATCGCTGCTCCAGCGGCGAATAGGCCTAGACCGGGTAAGCCCAGAACAAGCAACGGCTTCTTGTGTGATAATGAAATCAAGGCCCATGATAGGACTGTAAAGCCGTGAGAAACGGCAGTAAAGTTTGATCCTTTCGGAACATCATATCTAACAAGGGTAGGAACTTCAGTGATTTTCAACTTTTTATCGTGAGCATCCTCGAGCATTTCTAGGGATAACTCCATTCCCTCTCGATCGAATCTCAACATATCTAGCGCCCGTTTTGAGAATGCTCTAAATCCTGATTGCGTGTCTTTTATTGATGTGTCTCTAGATAAATTACTGGCTGCAGTTATTACTTTAATGCCTAACCTTCGGTAAGCAGGCATGTCGGTGCCGCCGCCTCCTTCGATAAATCTCGACCCAATAACAAAATCTTTGTTTTCCTCAAGGATTGGTTTCAACAATTTTGGGATATCACTAGCATCATGTTGACCATCGCTATCGAGAACTACTAAGGCGTCCGCCTGTAATTGCTTGGCTTTCAAGAATAGTGATTTGAGTGCTCCACCATAGCCTCTATTCACTCTGTGTCGAACTACTATCGCCCCGCAGGACTCTGCAATGCGGGCGCTTGAATCTGATGACCCGTCATCGACACAAACAATCAAGTCAGCATATTTCTGTGCCATTGTGACTACAGTACCAATAGTCTCCTCTTCGTTATACATCGGCATGCCAGCGATAATTAACGGCTTATCGCCTCGGTGTGAACACCCATCTTTCACGCTTGACCGTATATCTGTGAGTATATAGCGGTATTGATTATACGGTGTGTGACAATAAAATATCGTGACTAATCCGAAGATTATTAACGACATTAAGCAATTCTGCTGGGGTAATGATTCAACATTGTTGAATCGTGACGCTGTCAATCATCTTTACAACAACTAATCGATTATTTGACTTATTGTTGTTACTACTCGCTCTCCGTTTAATACCTTCATTAGGGCATTCAGGGAGATTACCAAGGGGACATACTCTTGGCCGTCGCTGGTTACATATGTCTCGCACTCAGCTATCGCATCGCTATTAATGGAGACCTTTATCGCTCCACCAGCGTTGCTCTTTCGTACATACCCAACCAGGTTTGCTTTGTTTTCATTGTCATCTACATTTTGCTTATTTTCAGTATTTTTTGCCATTATTACACTCCACTGCTATTGCAGCAAAGGTAATTATTAACCTCTAAGTTTATGAAACTACACTAATAGACCATTCGGCTTATACGCAGCCTATGATTGGTATTACTATGCGAGCATTAGTAACCGGCGGAGCGGGCTTTATTGGTTCGCACCTCGTGGATGAATTAGTAAATTCTGGGTTTAAGGTTACAGTAATAGACAACCTTTCGAGCGGAAACATTGAATTTATCAATCATCATTTGTCATCTGATAGTATTCAGTTTATCGAAGGAGATTTGACTTCGCTTGATGATGTCAGGCAGGCTACTAAAAACATTGATTGTGTGTTCCATTTAGCTGCAAACCCCGACATAAGGTTGGGAACAGAAATAACTGATACAGATCTCAAACAAGGCACAATAGCAACATACAATGTCTTGGAATCGATGAGATTGAACGGAGTAAAAAAAATTGTCTTTGCCTCGTCCTCGGTAGTTTACGGTGAAGACGCTCCGCTGCCCACGCCAGAAAATTTTGGTCCGTGCTTGCCCATCTCGCTTTATGGTGCGAGTAAACTGGCATGTGAGGGGCTAATAACTAGTTGGGTTGGCACATTTGGTCTACAGGCGTGGATATTCCGGTTTGCTAATATTATTGGCGAACGTGGAACGCACGGCGTAATATTTGACTTCATTCACAAATTAAAAGCTGACAATTCTAAATTAGAAGTACTCGGAAACGGTTTGCAAGAAAAATCATACATGGAAGTAAAAGATTGCGTTAAAGCAATTATAAGGCTGTTTAATAGCCAGACATCGTCGATAAATTTGTTTAATTTGGGCAGTCACGATACTTGTTCTGTGCGAAGGATTGCAGAGATAGTGATCGAGGAAACGGGTTTGCATGATGCGAATATTCACTACACTGGTGGTGAGCGCGGTTGGGCTGGTGATATCCCTAGAGCAATGCTCAGTATTGATAAAATGCTTTCAACAGGTTATGATGTGAATTACAATAGCGAAGGTGCGGTTAGGCATACGGCAAAGTGTTTGATAGACGAAATAGGAATGTGAAAATATGAACAAGATGTTGATTGAAGATGAAAACGCGGGGGCTGTCGGTAGTGCAGCTTTGTCAGTTGCCTCGTTATTTTTTATTGCGATAATGATAATTGCCTTAACTGCTAATCCGGTGGCTATAGGTACTGATGTCGGTGAGCGAGCACCCGATGTCGAAGGTAAAGCATACAACGGCACATCTTGGGTAGAATTTGATTTTGAAAGCTATTTTGACCAGTCTTGGGAACCAGGCAACATTTCTGGACAATGGGTTGCGTTAGAGTTCATGGATACTGACTGCCCGTATTGTCAGCAGACTGCTGATGAGTATGGCCAATGGGCTAATACCTACAGTGCTAACAATCCAAACTGGAATGGTCCGCATGTGAATTTCTTAGTGTCCGCAACTGAGTTAGACATACAAGGTCATGACACAAGTAGGGCAGAAATCCAGGATTTCAGAGCGGAGTATAATCACAATTTCCCGTATGTCGATGATATCGATCAAGACAACATGGAAGAGTGGGGAATTCCAGGAACTCCAACCTACTTCTTGATTCAGCCAGACGGGATAATTGCTTGGGTCTCTGCCGACAGTAATGAAGACCTTGACCAAGCAATAATTAGGCTGACACCTCAGGAAGGTGCTTGAATTGTTGGATAATTTACTCGTTGCTGCTTATTTAGTTCCAACAATTATTGGTTTTATTTTAGTTTCACCAGCAGGAGAAGCCTTGACAGCAAGTTTGTCGGAGAGATTCAAGATTCTGTCTACTGAGCGTGGAAGAGTTACTGCTGGCCTACAAATCATTACTTTTTTTGGGTTTGCCGTCTCTGCTCAAACATTTTGGATTTCCTCAAAAATAAGTGAGGGTGGTGACTTTTGCTCATCCTCAACCGTGTTCAATTGCGATGACCTCATTGGTAACACTGACCTCAATGTCGATCCAATTTTTGGTTTGTCTTGGGGCATGATTGGGATGATTACTTTTGCGTTTTTGTTGTTTATGGTATTGGTAATTAAGAACGAGCCTAACGGTGAATATACTGAACGTTTCATTAATTTAGGCTCAATAATTACCGGTGCAGGTATATTGGTAATTTTGCTGTTGGTCTCATATGAAATCCAGGAAAGTAAAATTTGCCTTTACTGCACAACGGCACACATAGCTAATATTGCGGCACTGGTTGGTTTTCTACGGCTGAGGAAATTATATGATGATAAATCAGCATGGAAAGCAAAATGAAATTGAAGTAAGGTGATTGATTGATTAGTGAGACCAAACTATGGGCCATAATTACAGTATTAGCCGCTGGCGCCCTAGTTGGCGTTGTCGGACAAGAACTTGGTGTTTTTTCTGGTTCAGAAAGTGACACGACCGAGAACACTCAAACACTCTTGAGCACTGCAGATAACCCTGACCCATTAGCCAGTCAGTGTGTTACTCATGACATGCAGTTAGGCCGCCATGACCATTCAACTCTATCAATATTCATCAATGGTGAAGAGCGGCTAATCCCCGAAAACATGGGTATTAATACAGAAACCTGTAATGAACAAGGCGGTAATATGCACACGGTCCACACTCACGATGCATCGGGTAAATTACACATAGAAACTGAAGCAGATGTAAATATATCACTCGGTGTATTCTTTGATATTTGGGGAGTTCACTTCAATGAAACTGGAATATTCGATTACCGAGTAAGCAATACTCATGAATTAGTGATGACTGTAGACGGCGTGACGACCGACGAGTTTGATGATTACTTACTTGTCGATGGCAAAGAGATTGTAATAATGTTCCAATCGAGAAACTAGGGTGTGTAGATACCTTCAAACACAGCAACATCAGAGTTAGAATCAGTTTCTCTCATCATCACAACAGTTATGTCAATTCTGTCTGTTGATCTATACAATTTCCTTACCTCGTGAAGTAAGCTACGCTGGACTTCACGCATGTTTTCTCCATAAAGAATAGTCATGTGATGATATTTTTGATCGTTTACCTCGGCAATGTATTCAACATACCATTCTTT
>DALZ01000098.1 GCA_002496955.1 Euryarchaeota archaeon UBA128
GATTTGACAACTGCTTATTGTTTTGGTTCGGTAATCAACGGCTGCGGTAAATTCGTGATCAAGGTTGATGATGAAGCACCTAAATTGGTATTTGGTTCATGGGCTGCCTCTAGAGGTGAAACGACCTCTAACGGGTTAGAGCCAGAGCTATACAACACTATGCCAACTTCGACATATAACTGTGTGGATGTTTCAAGCCAAATCGAAGAGCGCGGTAGCCTCGCAGAAGAGGATACTACACTTAATTGGATATACTTCAATGGTAACCCAAGCGACGGTAATGTTTGGAACGTCTACCAGAACAATTACGGAACGACGCCCCTATCAGCGCCGCTAAACCTCACCGCAGGCAGTCTTGGTTACATACGTGCGTCTGCAGATTGTGTAGATTTGTGGCCAGTTGGCTTTGGCCAATTTGATGTAACAGAGGCTAATTTAGATCAACCAGGTCTTGAGGTTAATCTCGTGATGTGGGTTGAGACGGTTGATGGCGCTGGATCACCGATTATCGGAGCAGGCCGATACTTTGAAGACGGTTCCGCCGTAGGTATTCAAGGCAATGACAATGATGGACAAGACAGCTCCACATATATCCTAGAGTTTGAGGGTAGCAAATTTGAGGTGAGGAACACACGAACTATCCCAGATGTACCAAAAGTTGGAGATAGTATCACGCTTGAAGTTGAACTAGTAAATTCCGGTATTCCGGGAATTGCAAATTTAGAAATCAAATCAGTGACAAATAATCAGCCACCAGTCTTTGAAGGCTATATCACCAGTCAGATTATCGGTAAGGATCAAGCACAATGGGTGTCAATTGACTTGGAGGAATTTACTGATGCTACAACAGGAATGTATTACATCGTTTATGATAACGAGACAAAAAATGTATTGTTCAATGGTAAAGACCAAGCAAAAACGTTCAATGTCAAGGCCGGTGGCGAATCCGGCGGTGAAGTTTCAACAGGGTTAATTGTTGTGATACTCATCGGCGTTATTGCAATTCTTGCTGTGGTAGTTGTGGTGATTTCCCGGCGCAGTAGAAACGATGATCTGGATGACGAGTTCGAATATGACTATGAGGAGGACAAATCATACGCATCTATACCACAGCAATCTCAGACATATTCTGCTCCAGCAGCAGCGGTTAGCCCCGAAATGGCGGAGGCCCTAGAGAAATTCAGTTTCTGGAGTCAGGAAGAAATTCAGGGATATTTCGACCAGGGCTGGAGTGTTCAACAACTCGAGGAATGGTTAGAAAACCAATGAGTGAGTAATAATGTCCTCAAGGATTGGTTGGGATGACCTTGTTTGGGATGACCCGGACGGGGGCAAGATTGTTCTTCATGGAACAATCCCAACTGTAGTGTTCCCCCGCAAACTCCGACCGTCAATAGAGTGGCACGGTTTAGGTTTACTAGAATCCGATGAAGTTGTTGAATTGTGGGAACAAGAAGAGAAAGATGAAGCAGAATCTAGTGGGGTAAATCTCGCTCACGGGTTGGTATCAGGCGGCACTATGGGGTTATTTTTAGAAGAGGTGACACAGATTGAGGACATCACTTCAGGCCGATTTCCCGACCCAGAACCGAGAAGAGTTCATCGATTAGCGCAACGGCACAATCGGCCGATTTTCTTCATCGAACCTGAACTAGATGATGAGGAATGGGAGGCTCACATGATCGCTGAAGCTAAGGAGGTCTCTAGGTGGAAGAAATTGCTAGGTTTGGTAACGATTGGGAAAAAGTGGCGTAAGCGAGTAAAACAGAACATATTCGAGGCTGAAAAGCCACCGAAGGGAGTTACTGCTAATCTTTCCTCTGCTGCAGTCTTGTGCGCAACATGGTGGGACCTAAATGAGTGGTTGATTGGTGAAACTATCTCTGAGGCCCGCAACAAACGGTTTGCTGCCCGGCTGCGTGGCGCACTGAAACAACTTAGACAACTACATGGAAGCGATGCAGTACTCCTTGTCCCCTTATTCTTGCCATGGCGGTTTACTATATTCAATCAACTAGCGGCTTTGCCTAATGTAGAGGAGAATTCATCAAACAAGACCCCATCGGAGGGTATGGAGGAAGAGTGATGGCTGTTGGTGGAGTTGATGTCAGAGTTGAAAATCAGTTGGTCAGATTTGTTCCCCAATCACCGGTTGACCACGACGCAGTAGTCTCCCAGTTAAGTGGGCAAAAAAATGGTAATATAGTGATTAAAGCATTGGATAAGCCGCGTGCTACAATAGTCATAGACGAAGCGGGTCGGATAATTGTTCATGGGACTCATCGAGTGGAGGCTGCGAGGGCAGCTGCCAAGGAATTACTTCTAAGGCTGGGACTAGACGATTCCGGCTTGCAGACAGAATTAGGTCCAGTAATCGCATCATTTAATCTGGATAAAGGGGTAAAAGTCGAGGCGATGAATAAGCAATTTACGGGCGGCAGATCGGTATATGACGAGCGCCTTGGATGCGCAATAATCCAAGATACTCGACACAACTTGAAGTTATACATCTGGGCTAACGGTAAGTGTGTAGCCAGCGACGCAAGGCACCCAAATATGGTTGCAATGTCGGCTGTATTCTGGAAAACTCAACTCAAAGACAACGATTTGTTACTGTGAGTGGTATAATGACTAATACGGCTGCGGGTTGGCAAGGGCCAATACTAGACAATCATTTTCATCTCAATCGGAATGGTAGATTTTTGGATGCAGCTAAAGATTTTCAGAACGCTGGAGGGACTAGTATAGTTTTGATACACTGTCCGAATTTCGCCGCTCCACCAACCTCCAAACTTGGTCACAGAGAGTCATATCAAGATACTATTACAATTGCCGAATCAGTCCGAAAAGAGTTAGGTTTGGGGGTGCGAGTTGTCTTGGGCCCGCATCCAGCAGCGTTTGCCCATCAGTTCACTCAATGGGTTGACAGTGATGGGCATGCCGGCAAAGAGCGTGCAATGGAGAATTATCGCACCAGTATTGAAGAAGCAGTGAAATTTTATCACGAAGGCCAAGCGCACGCAATCGGCGAGGTTGGTAGACCCCACTGGAAGGTTTCTGATGATATATGGGAGCTGTCCAATGATTTGCTAGCCGAAACCATGAGGCTCGCAGCAACCGATGGTTTCGCTCTGCAGTTACATGTGGAAGGGGAATTAGAATCAACGTATAGGGACATGGCTGCAATGGCACTCAAGGCAGGACTATCAGTGGACCGTTTAGTCAGACACTATTCGCCGCCGAATGTCGACAGTAAGATTACTCATGGGCTTACGCCAAGCGTATTAGTCGGTAAAAATGCTTTGAATACGTTACTCGAGACTGCGGAAAATAGCAGTCATGGCTTCTTGCTAGAGACAGACTACATGGATGATCTACGAAGGCCGGGGGCAGTTCTTGGTCCAAAAACTGTCCCCAAACGAACCCAACAGTTGGTTGCAGCGGGGATTGATGAAGAATTTTTGTGGCGAGCACATGTTGATTTGCCGGATAAATTGTATGGTCAAGAGTGACAAAAATCGGGACATTTTTCCATCACATTGATGAATGGATGTTGCTAGCGTAGCATGGTTGAAGATGGTGCGAAACGGTCTGGTGCTGGTCATTGTTGCTTGCTTTATATTGCCATTTATACCACCCTCCGGTGCTCAAAATCCCATATTTGGAGTGAGTCTAACATGTGATTCGCCCGCCGAAATGAATGTCAGTCCAGCGGGCTACGAACCGGTCGAGATGACTTGCACGGTTGAGAATACGGCGCAGGTAGGTGCGACAAAGATAGAGATTACCAACGAATGGAATGGCGGCGCTAGCGCCGAAATGATCGGTGCTAGCGGCGAGTATAGCGTAGACGCCGGGGCCTCTGAAGAATTCACCGTTACATTTTCTGGCGTAACTAAGCAAGCCTCAGCTAATAGTTATGATTTTGAAATATTTGCGACCGTAACTGAGTGGAACTCCATTCCAATGAACGACCCCCTACCAAGAGAGAACGATTCGTATTCAGATTCCTTAGAGATTGCAACTTATGGGGCAGTGGAATTGAGAATTAATGATGTATCAACAAGAAATGTCGAGGCAGGGCAAGAATTTTCGATTAACCTACAGTTTACTAACAACGGCAACGATAACGATAGGGTAAGAGTCGATATTGCCAATATTGCCGATTTGAAATTAAGCGGTTTTAGTTTCATTGGGTCTGAGTTTGTTGCCGAAGATCTTGCGATGGGGGCGACATCAACAATGCGCGAAATCAAAATCATTGCACCCGACAGTGTTAGCGATGATACAACCTATGACTTTCGCTTCCAAGCAAGTAGCACAAATGATGCTGGCGCAGATTTGAGTGAAATCACAATACCAGTGGCAATTGATGCCGCTGATTCGTCAGGCGTTCTATCGATTGGTTCTGATGGAATTAGTGAGGTAAGTGGAGATCAGTTACTATTGTATGGCGCTATTGGTGGCGGACTGATCTTACTGCTCATACTGCTTGGGGTTGTCTCACGCTCACTCCGCAAAAAAGCTGCTAAGAATAATGCTGAAGAAAATCCCATCGATTTAGATGAATCAGACGAGGAAGATGTCAAGGATGAATTTGATGATTTGTTTGATGACCTTGGCAATCTGGACATTAACGGCGATGAATTCGATGATTTACTCGATGAAATTTGATTTAGTCTACCGTTTCGCAACCTTTTGAATGGGTGATTTTGCAATTATTTCATCACTTTTGATGGTAACAGTCAAAGAGCGAGTGTGGTCTGCAACACTTAGTATAGGTGGCATTGCATGTTAAACCTCAGTGGAAAGACCGCTTTTGTTTTTGGAGTTGCCAGTGAGGATTCAATTGCTTGGGCGATTTGTAAAATGCTCGCAGATAGCGGTGTTAATTTGTATTTAGGCTATCAAAAGAGATTCAGAAGTCGTATTTTCCAATTAAAGGATAAGTTGCCTCAAATAGCGGGTTTTTACCCTCTCGATGTAGGAAGTGACGCAACGACCAAAGAGTTCTTTGATGCGTTTGCTGCTGAAAATCCTGGTGCAAAAGCGGACATCATGGTACATGCAATCGGCTTTGCGCCCAGAACCTGTTTTGATCGGCCGATCTTATTTGTTGAGGATAACGATATCAATACTGCAATGACAATCTCGGCAAATTCTCTTCAAAGGTGTCTCAAGTTTGCTTTGCCATACCTTAATCGAAATTCTTCGACCATTACTCTAACTTATGCTGCCGCTAATCGGTATGTACCCTCATATGGGATTATGTCGATGGCTAAAGCAGCACTAGAGTGTTGGACTAGAGAACTGGCCTGTCACCTTGGCCCCGAAGGACATCGTGTAAACGCTATTTCTTCTGGACCAATCAGAACTATCGCTGCGTCTGGCATACCGGGCTTTGAGAACATCTTAGATCATGTCGAACGTAATGCTCCACTGCGGAGAAATGTCAATCAAGACGATGTTGCAGGTGCCACCCTATGGCTTGCCAGCCCATTGTCTAGTGGGGTGACAGGTCAGTGCATATATGTCGATGCGGGTTACTCAATCACCATGGTGCCGGAGACAATAATGGACAGTTGAGGTGATTATGTGGGCATAAAAACAGCAGATGGAAAGGTTGCTGAGGGTTTGGAACAAGGTCGTTTTGAGCCTGTAGCAGTTATCGGTCTAGGTGCTATAATGCCAGATGCCGAAAATGTGAATGAATTTTGGACTAACATTACTCAGGCTAAAGTTAGCATCAAAGAGGTTGCCCCAGAACGCTGGCCGGGAAAGGTTGAGGATTTCTGGAAATCAGGCGGCCCCGGAGCAATTGAGGAAGGCTATACATACTCGAAAATAGGTGCATTTGTAGAGAATTTTGAGTTTAATTGGCGACGTTGGCGTCAACCACCAGGGACTTTGAGGCAGATAGATCCATGCCAGTTATGGGCCGTCGAGGTTTCTGCCGCTGCCTTGGCTCACGCTGGTTATGATGGAGAGTCAAAAGATTTTGACCGTTCTAAGTGTGGGGTTATTTTTGCTAATGCTCTGGGAGGAGAAAATCGCAACCTTTCAAACATCCGTGTTTGGTCCAATCACACGAAGAATTTGGCTGTCAAACACGGTCTGCCAGAGGAAAATGCTGATGATTTCAAATCTGAGTTGGTTGAACACAGCCCGCGCATAGACGAGGATACCATGCCTGGTGAACTTGCCAATGTTGTTTCAGGTAGAGTTGCTAATCTGCTAAATTTACAGGGGCCCAACTATGCGACTGATGCAGCATGTGCATCGTCGATGGCAGCAATTTTGGATGCCTGCAGGTTATTGCAAAATCGACAGGTAGACCTCATGTTAGCTGGCGCATCTGACCGCACCATGGACCCAGCCACATTCGCTAAGTTTAGCGCAATTGGCGCCCTATCTCCAAGTCATTCTACACCCTTTGATGCCAAAGCAAATGGTTTCGTCATGGGCGAAGGTGCTGGCGCAATTGTGCTCAAGAGACTGGCCGATGCAATTGCTGACGGGGATACAATTCACGCCGTCATTCGAGGAGTTGGGGGTTCGTCAGATGGTCGCGGTAAAGGCATAACTGCACCGAGTCAACGTGGTCAAATTCAAGCAATTGCCAGAGCGTATCAACAAGCAGGATACGAACCATCTACAGTTGAATTAGTTGAGGCGCATGGAACATCAACAAAAGTCGGTGATGCCACGGAACTTTCCTCCTTATCAACACTCTGGACCGGTTTATCAAACGGCAATCATGTTGCTGTCGGTTCAATTAAATCACAAATCGGACACCTGAAGGCTGCAGCAGGGATTGCCGGAGTAATCAAAGCCATATTGGCTTTGCACAATAACACAATTCCGCCATCTGCTGGATTTGAGACACCTAATCCCACTGTCGAATGGGGTAATATTCCATTCTATGTTCCCACCAAGGCAGCAGATTGGAAATCGCCACAAAACAACCCTCGACGTGCAGGAATTTCGTCATTTGGTTTTGGTGGTACCAACTTTCATATTGCACTTGAAGCATTTGATCTACCATATCATCAAAACCTAGTCTTAGAATCGACAACGGCTTTGCATAATGATACCCCTGTAGCTACTGAAACCCCAGCAATTTTAGATGTCACGGCAAAACCTAGCATGACGCATGAAGAACTAAAATCGATTGAGGGCGGTTTACTATTAATATCCGCCAGTGGCTTGGCTGAATTATCAGAAAAGTTGGGAAGGGTTTCATTCGAGGGCCCATCCTTCGATGTCGACCCGCGCGGTAGAAGGTTATCCATAGAATTGTTTAACGCATCACAATTCAGCAAATCTGATTCTCACAGAATGGCGATTATCGCAACCAGTTGGCAAGAATTTGACAAACGTGTAGCACTGGCACTAAAAGCCATGGATGACAAATCTAAGTGGGGCTTTCTACAAGCACAAGGAGTGATGATTACGGATGAGCCAATTTTGCCTGAGGAGAGTAAGATTGCTCACATGTATCCTGGTCAAGGTAGCCAATATGTCGGAATGACATTTGATTTATTCAAACGCTATACTTCAGTTCAGAAGGTTTGGCAAAAATCAGATGAAACCATGGTAGATGTATTAGATGGGGAAACGCTATCCAGCTTTGTTTTGCGAACCAACCTGAGCAAAGCAGAACTAGTTGAATCTGAACAGAAACTCAAGCAAACAGAATATACTCAGCCGGCCATGTTGACTGCTGACCTAGCGATAGAACGGTTGCTCAATGCCCATGGCCAGGAACCTGATATGGTAGCTGGTCATTCCTTGGGCGAATATGGTGCGCTTATGGCATCTGGTATTCTGAATATGGACGGAGCCCTGCGAGCATCGGCAGCGAGGGGTACCGAAATGGGTTCCGTTCAAATACATGATAAAGGTCTCATGGCTAGTATAACTGCACCATATCCAGATGTTGCTAAGGTATTGGATGAGACGGACGGTTATGTTATTGCGGCTAATAAGAACTCACCAAAGATGACGGTTATCGCAGGGGAGTCAGAGCCAGTCAAGGCAGCTATTGCTGCATTTGAAACGCTTGGATTTTCAACCACAAAACTCGCTACATCACATGCATTTCACTCGAGAATAGTTGCGCCTGCCAACGAGCCTCTGCGCCGGTTTCTTGAAACTCTTGAAATAAATTGGCCAAAGATTCCAATCACGGCAAATTATGATGGTGAATTCTATCCAATGAGCGGCTACGATGCTAAATCTGCGGTATTGGAGAAGTTGGCGCCGCAAATGGCATCCTCAGTAGAGTGGACGTCGCAAATGGAACGAATGTATGAGTCGGGAGCAAGAATATTCGTTGAAGTCGGCCCTAAACGAGCTCTCAGTATGTTTGCCGCCCAAATATTCGAGGGGCGTCCCCATTTACCAATTATGACAAATCATCCTAAACAAGGAGGTATTGCGTCTTTCCTGACCGCATTAGCTGCAATATACCTAGCCGGCAAGGACTTACGCTGGCCTGAAGGAAATTCTCCAGAGTTATCAGAAGCATTTAGAGCTGGCCCTGTAGAGGCACACGAAAATCAGCGGCAGATATCAAAGTCAATAACAGCCGATGCAATACCGAGTAACTCCATCAATCAAGTGGCAGTGTCTACTAGTCAATCCAATCACAGTAAAGCAGTTCCCGTAGCAATTTCAACCGAAGTCGCGACAATCAATTATGTTGGCGATATACTCGGGCCGTTATGTGGATATCCGGCTAAATTTTGTCGTGGAATGGTGAATCTCCGGACAACTCTTGGGTTGACAGATTCGCAAATAGAACAAATAGCGCGCAGAATTCCTCAGGAATGTCAAGTTGACTCTTCATATGATGTAAGTCAGGCTACTACGGCTGCGGATTTAGCGAGATATATCCAGACTCCGCCGACACAATACCTCTCCAAGATGAGCAATTCATCAGCGACCTCAGCCACAATACAGTCGCCAAGCATAGCCACCGGCCCCGGTTTAGATCCAATCGTTATCAGTGGAGTTTCTCTCGGCCTTCCAGGTGGCGACAAGGTATTTTCTGATGATGTGTTTGAGAAACTGGTTCGTGGGGAAACCTGTATTTCTGAAGTTACTGATGATTATAAACAGCGACTATTGGATAAGAATATTGTTCGCTTAATCAAGGGTAGAGACGGCTCTGTGAACATGGAAAGAGCGAATGAATTCGCAGATATACCACAACTTGCCGGTGTCAAAGGAGCCTTTGATTTGGCTGAGGAATTTGGTATCGATGCCAAGGTGGTCCTAGCATGGGATATAACGACTCAATTAGCGGTTGCGGCCGGTTTACTCGCGCTGCGAGATGCCGGTATTCCCCTCACCCCAGTCGAGCAAACTGGCAAGGGAGGCTTACGCCTGATTACCAATTGGCAGGTCCCAAAGATTCAGCGCGATAGAACCGGCATAGTGTTTGCCTCATGTTTCCCAGGATTGCAAATGGCGATGAAACACGCTAAACGCAACGGTGACGATGGAGATGGTCGTTTTGATCGCCGATTTTTATTTCAGACTTTGAATATGGGTCACTCACAATTCGCACAGTATACCGGAATTCGTGGCCCCAATACGACCATCAATTTAGCCTGCGCATCTGCAACAGCCGCTTTTGGCGTCGCAGAGGACTGGATTACTATGGGTCGGGCAGATCGAGTAATCATCATATCAGCAGATGATGTCACCGGTGATGATTTGTGGGAATGGATCGGTGGCGGCTTTGCTGCCTCAGGGGCTGCCTCAACTCACAATGTCGTTGAGGAAACAGCACTACCATTTGATCGTAGAAGAAATGGACTGATACTCGGCATGGGAGCTGCAGCGTTCGTGCTTGAACGGAACTCGCTCGCAAATGAGCGTGGAGTTCAACCCATTGCCGAATTACTTGGTACTACAATTGCTAACTCCGCTTATCACGGCACACGTCTAGACGTTGAGCATGTCGCTCAAACAGTAGACAAATTTGTTACTAGTATGGAACAGAAATGGGATATTAACCGCCACAAAATTGCCCCCAATACGGTATTTTTCTCACATGAGACCTACACCCCGGCGCGTGGCGGTTCTGCTCAATCTGAAGTTAAGGCATTGAGAAGTACGTTTGGTGATAGTGCCAATAGCCTGGTTATCGCTAACACGAAGGGATTCACCGGGCATCCAATGGCCGTTGGCATAGAGGATGCAAGTATGCTATATGGTATGCTAACTGGTAAGATTCCGCCAATTGCTAATCATCAAGAAAAAGACCCCGAACTCGGTGACCTCAATCTTTCCACAGGCGGTTATTATCCAAATCTCGAATATGGGTTGCGATTTGGCGCCGGATTTGGTTCTCAAATTGCGTTGTCTCTGGTCCGTAAGTGGCAGGTAGATGGCGATAGAATTGATGGCAAGAAGTTGATTAATTGGGTGCGTAACTTAGCCGGCTCTGACGATGTTGTAATACGAATTCTTGATGGCAAATTGGTGTCTTATGTTGATGGAAATGATAACTTGCACGGGGGTATACAAGGGGATGAGTGGTCAGTTACGCAATTACATGAAACAATTGAAACACCCGAAATGGCAAATTTAGAAAACCAACAACCAGAGGCTACGGTAGTTGAAAATACAGGACAACATGAAAGTAACCAAATTGAGTCACTTACCAGCGAGGAAAAGTTAGTTGTGAATGAGGATGAAGTCGTAACCACGGTTATCGAGGTGGTTGTCAAGCACACAGGTTATCCGGCAGATTTTGTTGAACTGGACCAAGATTTGGAGGGCGAACTTGGTATTGATACGGTGAAACAAGCCGAGATTATGGCGGAAATACGCAGCATTTTCGGATTACCTGTCGATGAGGACTTTGTCTTGGCAGATTATCCAACTTTGAATCACATGATTGGCTACATCGGTAGAATGTCGGGTAATTTAGAAACCGTAGGCGAAGCAATTGCGGCGCCAATTATCGCCGTTGATGAAGTAGTTGAGGCCGTACCTCCACATGAGAGTAAAATTAGTGCTGCGCCAGCAGTTGATGATTCAGAATTAATCCAAACAGTGATTGATGTGGTAGTCCAGCACACTGGATACCCTGCAGATTTTATTGAATTGGACCAAGATTTGGAAGGTGAACTGGGCATTGACACGGTCAAACAAGCGGAGATAATGGCCGACATTCGGACGAAATTTAGTTTGCCATTAGACGAAGATTTCGTGCTCGCAGACTACCCCACACTAAATCATATGATCGGCTATATTCAGCAGATGGTTGGAAATGATTCTACTGTTGCTGAGGTCGCTCAAGTTGCTAATGAGGTCGTAAGCCAGCCAGCGACAATTTCGGATTCGGTTGAAGTTACGCCTATGCTGAGCCAAGGACATGAGGATATTGAGGCCAAACTTGTTGAGGTCGTAGTTAAGCACACCGGATACCCTGCTGATTTCATTGAGATGGACCAAGACTTGGAAGGTGAACTAGGTATCGATACGGTCAAACAAGCTGAGATTATGGCAGAGGTAAGGGATATATTTTCATTACCAGTAGACGAAGATTTTGTTCTGAGTGATCATCCCACATTGAATCACTTCACTGCATACATCGTAAAGATGAGCGGCATTACTCAGATTCCGGAATCAAAGTTTGATGATACACTTACTATTGATTCGGCAAGCGAAACTGAACCCGGTGAAATTGTTACGCCTCAACAAAATACCGTTCAAGTTCCTTCAGAGAGCAAAGGTAAGTCCTCAGGTTGTCGCCGATGGCAAGTAGAAATTGAGGAGTGTGCAGGCTTGGCCGAACCACTTGAATTATCTGGGACAGTTGTTGTTACTGATGATGGTTGGGGTATAGCAGAGGAAATATGTCAAAAACTTGAGCAGCGAGGTTTGACAGCGGTTAGGGTTGGCTTTGAGTCTGAAATCAGAGACATGTCTATCCTTAGAGAAGGTAACCGCACAGTATATCGAGCGGACCCAGCAAATATTGACCACATTAATCAGGTAGGTAACGAGCTCAAGAAGTCAAAAATCTGTGGGATAATTCATCTCGCAGCATTGAAGTTGGCTGGAGTTGAATGGGGTGAAGATACCTATCCTTCATCCCAAATTACTCTTGCCGCGCATGGGTGGTTTTCACTACTGAAAGTTCTAGACCAACAACTTAGCGAAGTTAAGCCCGGCATCGTGGCTTCAGTAACGACTCTTGATGGAAGGCACGGAAATATTGGGGAACTGTTCAATCCAATTCAATGCTCAGCTAGTGGAATTACCAAATCGTATTCTTTTGAACAACCCCACATACGCTGCAGAGCCTTGGATTTGCATCCAGAAATTGTTCTAGATGCAGCACGCGCAGCAGAAATTATCACCGTTGATATCTTGAATACCGGCGGCGAGGTAGAGATAGGTATTGACCGTGACGAGCGCCGATGGACATTGGTCGCTTTTGATGAGCAGTTAGAGTCTGATCGTGAGCCACTGAATAATACGGACACATGGATAGTTTCAGGCGGTGGCTCAGGAGTGACAGCAGCGTCGGTAATTGGCGTTGCTCAAGCCAGTACGGATGCAAACGCTCATTTCATTTTGCTTGGACGGTCACAACTAATTGACGAAACCCAAACTTGGATAGATTGGACTGAAGAGCAACTAGCTGAAAGAAAATTATCCCTGCGGGATTCACTTGTTGAAGAAAGTGAGGACGGCAAAGTGACAATGGTCGAGTGGAATAAAGCATGGCAAAGATTTACCAGGAGTAGAGATGTGTTCATAACCCTAGATTGTATCGAAAAAACTGGTAATAAAGCACGCTATCATTCTGTGGATGTAATGGACCATGTCGCCATGGTTGAATTAGGTGAATCGCTTAACAGAAAAATCACTGGCGTTGTTCACGGTGCAGGGTTAGAGGACTCAAAGTTAGTAGCAGACAAGGACTATGATGTATTTGACCGAGTAATTCGCGTCAAGCTAGACGGCTGGAAGTCGCTTATGGCATTAGTCGACGCATCTGGAGCAAAATCGCTTAGGTTTGCTGCCTGCTTTACCAGTGTCGCTGGCCGCTTTGGTAACGGTGGCCAAACCGACTACGCAGCAGCAAATAGCGTGTTAGACGCCGAGATGGCGCGTCTTAGTGCTAGTGGCAAGTGCCGGGCAGTAGCAATTGCGTGGACCGGATGGCAAGATGTTGGGATGGCTACGAGAGGCTCAATAGAGGCGGTTTTTGCCGCAGCAGGTATCGAAACACTAGATGTTGATACAGGCGTCAACATATTTGTCGACGAAGCCCTTGCTGGGGGCAAACGCCGGGTAATTGGCTGTGGCTCGTTAGGTCTTATGGATCGCTTCGATAGTTTTAGAGAACCGCCGTTGCGCTTACCTTCAGGTATGGCTTCGATTATTGCAGATCCGACGAGATTTGCTTTAATCGATAAAGTAATCACATTTGAAGAGGCTACTACAATAACGACAGAAACGACGCTATCAACCGAACTGCATCCGTTTTTAATCGACCATGCTATTGAAGGAACGCCTTATCATCCCGGAGTTATGGCGCTCGAGATGTTTGCTGAGAATGCTTTACTACTTAACCCGTCAACTTGTCTCGCTGGATTTGAAAATGTAAAATTTGGACTGCCAATAAAATTGATGAAAGGTGAAACAAAAGTCAGGGTTATCGCTAGTAACAGTAAATCTGCAAATGGTATGCACTTAGTAAATTGCCGTATAGTATCTGACTTGATGAATTCTAAAGGAGAAATCTTTGGTGAGAATGAGCACCATTCTGCAACAGTACGGTTAGTTGAGAAGAGCGATGATCTTACGCAATTTCTGTATTCTGAAGTTGACAAAATTCCCAGCATAGGAATCCCGGCTTTGGAGGAGTTAACCATACTACCATCGTTCATTTATCAGCGGTATTTCCACGGTCCTAGATTCCAGTCCCATGGCGGAGTGATGCGGGGCGTTGGTAATGATGACACGCCAGGTGCTGATGGCATTGCGCTAATGCGCAACCAATTACCGATCAGGGAACAGTTTGCATGTGAGGTAGATGGGGAAGAGGTACTATTGGAGGCTTTACCAATGTTAATTGAAGCAGGATTCCAGAATGCCGGTTTCGTTGCTATGGAGTCTGAGGGCTTCTCGTCATTACCAATTGGAATTGAGTGGTCAACGGTGCTCAGAGTGCCAGATAGAAATGAGATATTACGGATGAGAAGTTTGCGGGTTGCTGTTGAAGATGGCGGCATTACTGTCCATGACGTTGTAATTGTGGGAGATGACGACGGACCAGTGTTGGCTATGCGAGGTCTGCGGTTAAAGAGCATGGCCCCGGTTCCCGATGAGCAACGTTTCATTTTAGAGCGTTGATGGTGACGTTGATGCAAATTATACCAGTTGATTTTGCCTTGGAAGGTCATAGAATTTTATGTGTTACTGCACCCATTGGCGAGTTATCTTTGTCTGAGGTGCAATTAGCCCAACAGGATGAAGTGGCAACTTTCGTCACAGAGAAACGGAGGATTGAACATCTTAGCGGTCGATTACTATTGGACCAAGCCCTCACAGAATGGGGAGTCGACACTTCATTGTTGGAGGTCAGAAGAAACCAGCATCGCGCCCCAAGCGTAGCGTATTTGCCGGGCACATGGTTGCGACGGGAGTTACCGTCAATTTCTATCGGCCACTCTAATGGTTGGGCATTTGTGGCATTGATTGATGCCGGATGGACCATTGGTATTGATGGTGAGCCTTGTTCAATGAAAATATCTTCGGGGGTTTTTGATATGATGGCAACTGGGGATGAATTGTTACACTTACAAAACCACCCTGATCAGGCATTGCGGTATTGGACAAGTAAAGAAGCAGTGCAAAAAGCTGCTCGTTTAGGGATGCATCTTAATCCGCGTAAAATAAGAATTCCAATTGAAAATAATGAGGCAAATATTTCAATTGGAAAATCGATTTTTCAATTGAGAAATATTAGTTTTAATGGATACAATATTAGTGTTGCTATTAGTCGTGGCGAAGGCTATGATTCAATACCGGAGGATGAGTTATTACGGCAAACTCGCATGGCAATGAATGAAACGCCTGATTGGGGAGTGGGTTGTAAAACTACGCGGAACGCCTCATGATTATTTCCAAAACATGTAACTCTCACGACTTTCTTCCCACGGCAAATCTAGCAAGATGCCAATTTCTGTTAATATCACATAATTTAGCAATAAGTATGCTAAATAACTGATAATTATCACCAGCAAAGACGTATTTATTATCTTCCTACGCTCTCGTTTTGCTTGATCCAAGGTGCAAATCCCTTTGCTTCGGAAGTGTATGACAAGACCAATAATCACAAATCCAGCAGCAACAGCGAGCATCAACGGTCTGAACCACCAATAGCCGTTTTCACCCCAGTATAGTGAATTTGATAACGCAGCCGCAGAGCTTACGCTTGCAAGGCCGAATAAGACCAAGACGACACTTGGAAGGCAGCACATTGAGGCAATTATTGCAGAACCTGAGATTAGTTTTATCAGTGATTTTCGGTCTGTTTCCTCACCTGACATGACAATACCTCTAACAATGACTGAACTTCTTCTCTTGTATAGCATTAGTGTATGGTTGCAGTTCTAATACGGGTGTACCGTCTGACCAATCTCCCATATTCCGCAATAATGGGCCGTCAATCAAATGAAAATAAGCAAAGTCCTCGGTATTGTAGTCCCCCCGGCTTCTGGCAACAACCCAATCTGCTTGGGCGTCGACGCGTCGATAAAACGCCCAGTCAGCCAGCGTGTCGTGTGCTTCATTAGCCGGTATGTAATGTGATGCTACCAGTCTGGGGAAGCCATATTTATCACTGGGAATGTAGATTAGCAGTGAGTTATTCTTCTCTATAAGGTTGAATAATTGTTGGTGATAAACACTATCACACTGTCCCACTGTCATATCATCTTCGCCAACAGCCAAGTGAACTATGGTCGCTAAAGGTAGGTTGGAGAAATCAGGTTGCCAAAGGTCCTGAACGGGCCTAGAGGACGCCATTTCGGTGGCTACTAGTAAGGTTTCATTGCCCCAGCCAAATTCTCGGACCATCTCAAGGGTGTTTAGCGCATAGGCACCTCCAAGACTGTGCCCACCGATGTAAAGATGTTGGGGCAGTATCCTCAGGTTACCCAATACGGCATCGATTTCAGAGCCGCGTGTATCGTCATCAATTATTTGTCGCAGTTGCGTCACTGCGGCGTGTATTGAATGTAAGCGAGGAACATGGTGAGGCCAGTCAGAGGTCCCAGCAAATTCCGTATCATCCCAATTATCAGCACCCTCAGGCCTGATGTCGGTTGGATATTGGATATATGCAACAACCATACCCTTCCCAATCAAGCGGCCTATCCAATCTGTATATGAGTCACGACTTGGGTTGTTGAAGGCGTGAAGTATAATAGCTAATGGTACTCCTTCAATACCGGGATCCTCGGGCAAAATAGGTATGGAAAGGTAAATTGAGAATGTAATATCATCTTCCGTGTCACCTTGTATTGCAGTGACATTATCCGGTAATTGATACGGATACACCTCTAGGACTTCGCCAAACGGGCCGGGTTTACCGCCATATCCAAACACTGGTTTTTCGGGTGGCGAGGGAGCAATTCCTACCAGGGCAGGGATGCCCGGCATCATTAGCCAAGCGGCTAGAAATACCGCGATTAGATGACTGGATGAGTATACTGCATCGATAACTCCATTGCTCCATTTTGGTAAACTTGGAATGCCCCTTGCGCCAATAGCACAAGCAAATAAGATGAATCCGTAAACTGTTGGCAATAGCAAAAAGGCGCCCCTGAGGTAACGGAAGTCCATTATTACAAATACAACATAAGTTCCTATAATGACGCCAGAAATGAATGTTAGTAGTAGGCCGACCCAAGTTGGTATTGGTTTGTTCCGCTGCCTCCTTATCATCAACCAAAGGCCAATGGTTAGAATAACGCCACACATTATTGCAATCAATGGGACATTTTCTCTCAGTTTGGTGGTAAGCTCAAGCGTTCTTATCGCTAATGGCCACACTGCATTTTCCAGAGTATTGCCCTTAGCCAGCAAATAAATGGTTTCAATTAAAGAAATTGCCACACCAAAGGTGAACAACAAAACTGGAAAAAGTTTCGATTCGGTGAGTCTTCTTAAGCCGCTCGAGGTTTCTTGAGAGGCGGTGACCATGATTGATAATTAGCGTTTATCTAAATTAAAGGTTGTAAATTTATTCATACATTGACATTTCTAACTTCGGGGGTTTGATCGGCCAAAATAAATTCAAGCAACGCCGCCCACAATACATATTGAATTGATTGTTTTAATTCATCAGGGCCACCGACTTCGGCAATCATGTTGTCAAATGTGTCTGTTGGTGAGTGATAGGCGCTGTAATCTTCATCATAGGCCCCCAAATGAAAGATAGTCTGTGCTCCAAGATTTCTAAAAGTTACATGGTCAGAACGCCCAAAAGTATCTTCATGAACATCCATAACTAAGTTGTAATGGTCGTCCCAATGTTGATCACACCCAGCACCGTACGACCCCTCAATTCGTAAATCCATCGGCGCCTCTAGTATATCTCGATGGACATAGTCTAGTATTGTCGTGATTGCAACATCTTGTACCTCAGGGTCGACATCTGGCCCAGACCAAGCATGGTATGGAAAATAATCGCCATTACTCTTTTTGGCAGGATAGGAAATGCCCATCATGTCCATATTAATGTAAAAGCGTAGTTCTTTGTCTTGCGGCAGGCAGTAATCACAATCATTGGTCGCGAAAGCATTTGAGCCTCTCAAACCCGCCTCTTCGCTTGACCAAAGGGCGAGAAATGTATCACACCTAACATCGATGTCTAGGAGTGCTTTAGCATACAACATGACCGCCACAGTGCCCGCAGTGTTGTCGTATGCTCCCTCGTAAGTTCCACCACCGGGCGGTCCAGCAGGAGGTGCAACATCCATGTGAGCCCCAATCCCTTGGACGCACGAATCGTCATAGCCACGCTTCCATGCAATAACATTCAAGCTCTCTGGTTGCGTTAAACTGAAGGTATCAGTAACTCTCATCAAATGTGTTTCGTAACCTAAACCTTCGAAGTGTCCATGAAAGAATGATGCTGCCCGTTCAAATGCAGGGTTAGGCGAGCCCATCCAGCGATTGATGTAGCCGCCACACTCAGTCGAATCAGAGCAAACGCTGGTGATAAAGTCCATTTTGTCGAACCAGTCAGAGCCACTGACGATTGGTTCACCTTCGGTGACGAAATATTCAAACGACTTACCTTTACCATTCGCTTCAACAATAGTAATCCTTACCTCATCAGCGTAAGGTATTGGCAGCAGTTTGCCATTTATTTGTTCATTTTCTACCGTAATGAACCCGTTTGGAACAACAATGTCGTCAATGAACATCATCACGTTGTTGGGGACTGAAATTGATCGACCCTTGCCAACAAGGAAGAAACTATGCCATTCACCACCACGTAATATTGCGTCTTCGGCATCGGTAAAATCTATTTGAAAACCCGCCACCCTATACTCTGTGTCGTCGCTATCTTCTCCAAAGCAACCAGACATTGACGCAGAAAACAGCACCGTAACTAGTAACAGGCTTTTGGCTGTCACACTCTGCATGGGGTTACCTAATCCCCTACACTCATAGACTTTGTTAGAATTAAGACTAGTCATCGCTCGGTATTGCAGTAGATTGTGGTGCGGATAGCGGGAGTCGA
>DALZ01000145.1:0-3898 GCA_002496955.1 Euryarchaeota archaeon UBA128
ATGGTGTCTAATTTTTGGTATCTTACAGGAATCGTCCATGAAATAAAACCACGCAATTTTGAAACAATAACCCAAAACCGTTTAACCGTCCAGTTATCAGCAGGATTTGTGAACACCATGTCGCACGATGATGACAACGCAAGCGCCCGGCTTATTTCATCTGCAATTGTCATATTGATTCTGGCATCAGTAATGCCAATTTTAGGTCACACTGGAACAACAAACCCCGTCTCGTTGGCCGATTCAAACATATTTACGTCAAGTTCATCAAATGAGTCGTACGACCTATTTATCGACACACCGACTTCGGGTTCTGGTGGGGAAGGGTCGATATCAACCGCAGAGCCAGACGGTTCGTCCGAGGAATTAAGCGTCTTATCGACAGTTGAGTTTTACACTAACGAAATGATTAGTGACATCAGATTTTTCGGGGAAGGAGCTAGTAATTATATCGAGTTGTCGATATATCTAAAATTTACTGGCAACGATGGTGCAACCACGGATGTGACTTTCAAACTGAAATCTGGGAGCTCAACCGTTGAACAAGTCGTCCTCAATTTAGATGATCCATGCACCGAGGGCGGTGGCTTTGGTGGAATCGGTGGAGGTTCCTGTAATTACGCAGTAAACGTCATCAATTTTGAGATTCCTGAAGCTGGATTTTTGGTTGAAAACGGCAAGAAGCTGGGTCTTGAAATCGACGCAACTATTGATGGATGCCAAGGTGGTGGCGGCATCACCGGGGGCGGGGAGAATTGCGATGTTGAGGTTCAATTCGGCGACATCGACTCCACTAGCAGTTTCTCAAAATTAGAGGTTAAAGCAAACGCTCTTGCTAACTCAGCAGTCAAAGTTCATCGACCAGGCGCCGGTTGGACAGACTCAGAAGTTCTTGAGTGGTTTCCTAATCATCGTCAAGAGTTTAGAGAAATGCAATTTACTCTGCAAGTAAAGGACGCATTTGGCCGCGATGATATCGAAAGCGTAAACTTGATTCTCAGTGCTAATGAAGGAGCAACCACAGTTTTCAACGAGGAATTTGAAGATGACGACCTGACTCTTGACAACAATGGTCTGGTAGGCAATTTCACTTATGTTTTCAACCAGGGCATCCAACCGGGCGAATATGATGTGACGCTGGAAATCAAGGACATTCAGGGTCATACGGTATTATTTGAGCATCAGGGTCTAGAATTTATGGAGCATGGAATTTACCTATCATTGCCTAGTAACCAACCAGATACTGTCTTGATTGCGCCGGGACAAACCTCCAGTGTGGAATTCTTGGTAGAACATACTGGTTCAACTTCATCTGATTTGGATGTAGAATTCGATTTAGCAAGATCGCTTCCCTCTTCTTGGTCTGACCCAATTTGGGATAAACCAGAGGGTTACTCATTGCAGGGTGGCGGAACAACGGCTAGACCTATTCTACAAATTGATGTTCCAGAAGGTGACCTATCGAACACTCCTGAAAAATTAGAGATTGAAGCGCGAGCATTTGCTGATATTGACGGAACAACCACCGAAGTTGCCGTGGTTGAGATAGTTTTGAACATTGAAGAGGTTGGTGTTTATGCGCCACCACGCGTGTCAATTTATGAGGATGAGGAGCACCAAATACAAATTTCTGATTCGACCAGACCGGATTTTTACGATGAAACACTATCTCACTACATTGACGCCGATGAAGTCGGCGAGTTCTACATCGATATCTTCAATTCAGGATTCGACACTGACTCTTTCTTCATGAGAGTTAACGAAATGCCTACTTCATGGCAATACAAGTTCTTCGATAATGACACAGGAATGGAATTGACTGAGGAGGGTATAAACTCTGTAACTCCTGACATTGGCTCGCACGACATATTGACGGTAAGAATGGAAATATATCCACCATCCGACCGGGATTCACAAGACATTGGACTAGTTTCGTTAGAGACGACTAGTTCTGGTGATTCTGAACTAAAAACCGATAGCATGTTCACTGTCCATCGAACCTTCGGTATTCTGGCTGAGGTGATTTCGGATAGCGATGGCGGCAACCTAGGTGTGGTTGGACCAGTCGACCCGGGAGAATTCATCGACTACACTGTTAGAATTTCGGATACCAGTGATATTGCTGGAGAAACGACATGGCGCATTGTCAACCCCAAGGACTTGCAAAGAAACTTAGACGCAGATGAAGGCTATAGTTCATGGGATTACAGCATCAAGGATTCAAGTGGTGCTGATGTCATCGTAATTAATCTGGCATCTGAGACGTATGAAGATGTTACATTGGGCATAACACTGCCAGAAAATGTTGAGGCTGGCAATCAAACTATTTACCTACAGGTCTCTGAGGAAGGAGTTGATTCAAATGAGGCTCGTTACTTCGATTTGCCCATTGTGGTAAAAGTGGAAGAGGATGTTCAACCCGGCCGTTTGCCAATAACCCAGAAGAGTGAATATACCAGATTCTCGTCACTGGAATCCAGAAGCATCGAATTTAGAATCGCCAATGATAACAATGTCCCATTGGATGTTGTTATAGAGTTAGAGGAACCACTCGGTTGGCAAGGTGAGATTTCTGCTTCATCGTCGCAAGATGGTGGTGGGTTTTTGCTGTTAACTATGCCTGCCTACACCAGCAAGGATTTCTTTGTAGAATTGACTGCCCCGGATAAACTCAAGGATGGCACTGATGTTGAATTTATACTCAAGGTTACTCCAATGGATGACGAAGTGCCATATAATGTCTCATTTACTCAACTATCGAAGTTCACTTTCAAGACTGAGTGCTCTGGATTGGGATGCTTCATGAACGAGTTGTATGATCCCGAACCACAAACTATGTTGCTCGGCGCTGGATTAGTGTTGTTATTTGTGCTTGCAGTATATCGTCGTGGTCGTTATGATTCATCCGCTGCTGAAGTCGTTGAAATACCATTAGAAGAGCAAGAGAAGGCTGATGATGAAACCGATGAACTAGAAATGGAGATACCCGCTCCTGTCACCGAAGATGACGACCTAGAACTGCTAGATGAGCTGGATAATATCTGAACCCAAATTTCTGTTATTACGACTCATTGTATGAACATCGTACCATTTGCCTTATCAATTATAAAAACAGCCCACACATGTTGGTAACATGCGTAAGCGCTCATCAGTGTATAGTCCGGCTGCAAATTTGCAGGTAACTAAACACATTGATGCTATCAAATCACTTTCGTTAATTTCACTGATGCTTCTTGCTTCGATAGCGTCGATAAATTTCTTTGCCATTGAGGCCAGTGCCTCGAGTACCGACCAAGATGGCGATGGGCTAACTTATGGGTTAGAGTATCTAATAAATTCATTCCCCAATGACCCAGATACCGATAATGACGGACTACCAGATGGTTGGGAATGGAAGTATGGTCTTGACCCACTGTCAAGTGCCAATGACGACGGCGCTGTTGGAGACCCAGATGGCGATGGCATGTCTAATCTCCAAGAGTATACTTACTTGATGCCGATCGGTTGGGATAATCCTGCCACGCCAAATCTATTGGATAACGGTATATGGTGGAATGGTACAGTTCCCGTCAGTAACTGGAATGAAGAAGATTCGCTACAATATCAGCGTCTCGGTTGTGGTACAGTTGGTGCTGATGGCAACGGCAATACAATATTGTGTGATGAGGATCCAGTCGGCAACATTTGTGCTAACGGCTTTGACGATGATCAAGACGGTCTGGTTGATTCAGCCGACCCTGATGGGGATGGCGATGCAGACTGCGCATCTGATGATGATGATGGCGACGGGTTAATCGATGAGGATGTAAATGGATGGGACACCGATGGTGATGGAATGCCCGACGGCTGGGAAGCAGCAAACGGGCTTAATGCCACATCGCCATCAAACTTTGATGGG
>DALZ01000145.1:4091-16451 GCA_002496955.1 Euryarchaeota archaeon UBA128
CGCATCTGATGATGATGATGGCGATGGGTTAATCGATGAGGATGTAAATGGATGGGACACCGATGGTGATGGAATGCCCGACGGCTGGGAAGCAGCAAATGGGCTAAATGCAACATCGCCATCAAACTTTGATGGGCCTAATGGTGACCCAGACGGCGATGGATTGAACAACTTACTTGAATATATCAATCCAACTTGGACAACAATGTGCGGCTCTGTACCATGTTTCCGACCTGGAACTGAAGGAAATCCAACTGAAACAACATCCCCTTGCGACCCAGTAACCGGTGTTGGCCCGGGTGGTTGTGCAACATATACCGCAGAAGTTGACGGCATTACCTCAACAAACCCGCAAAGAGCAGATAGCGATAATGACGGACTAAATGACTCCTATGAAGCACTGGTCTTGTTGACTGACCCAACTGCTTCAGATACCGATAATGATGGAATTCCTGACGGGGTTGAGGTCAACGGATTGTATGGTAATCCGGCACAGGCCAGTGACCCGCGCAACAACAATACCGATGGCGATGAACTTGACGACGGTGAAGAGGACAACAACAGCAACGGGGTATTAGATCCAGGTGAAACAGACCCTACAAGGAAGGAAGATTCAGGCGATCAGGACCAAGATGGTTTACAAAATTGGGAGGAGAATCTGTCTTGTACACTATGGGATGTCGCTGATTCAGACTTTGGCGGAGTTAATGATGGTGAGGAACTAAATGTGACTCACGGAACAGACCCGTGTAATTCGTTTGTTAATTTTGCAACAACAATTACTACTTGGGATTCCCAAAATTCTCTGTTGTCTATCCAGGATACCTCTGGGTTCAACCCCGAAGGTGGTGTAGGATGGTATAATCTGTCTGGAACACTCACTCCGTTCAACTACGGATTGATCTCAGGACAGGCTTTGGTCGCGGTTTCAGTGGGTCCATCACCGGGAGTAACCGAAGTCGTGAATAGAAATGGCTCTTTTTGTCATACCGATGCAACTGCAGCAGGAACCATAACCACAACTCAACAATATTGCGACGACGACTATGAGGACTCAGATGGTGATGGTCTAGCAGATTGGGAAGAAATACTGGGAGTATATGGTTGGTTCTCAAATCCAAATCTAGTCGATACTGATGCAGACGGAGTTAGTGACTTTGATGAGGTATTTGACTCAACAGACCCCAATGAGCCCTGTAGTAACCTTTTGGATGATGATGGTGATACGCTGAACAATTATTTTGAAGATACCATCGGTTGTGACTTAATTTGGATTGGCATAGGTAACGGTAGCACAGATGCATGGGTGACTAACCCAAGTCTGTTTGATACCGACAGTGGGGGTGTTGATGATAGAACTGAATATTCGGACGGCACGAACCCAGAGTCAAACCCGCTAGATGATGTATTGCCAGAAGACTTTGACGGTGACGGCATACCGGATGCTATCGAGAATCTAACCGGAACTGATTGGACTAACCCCGACACGGATGGTGGAGGTATGATTGATGGCGACGAATGTCCAGTAGCATTTTGGGGAACTTTGTGTGTTAATTCTCCCTTCGACCCGTTTGACCCAACAGATGACATTGTTGATGATGGAATTGTATTCTGGGCGAACAATACAACAGGAGATGTCGACATCAACCAAGTCCACAGATGGCGGTTGAACACTAATGACTTCTACACCGGTTCTACATATGCAAATTTACAGGATGTACACCCGTTTACGCCATTGGTGCCAAATGTTGATAATTCCAGTCAACTGCCAGAAGATAGTTTGTCCAACGGTACGGTGGACTGGGAAATAACCTACAATCAATTGATTGGGGTTGGAAATCTACCAGTATCCTCTTATTATCGAAACATTACTTTTTGGTCAGACCCAGCTGCAACGTTGCAACGCTCCAATGACACTCATAATATCAAGGTTGATTTTGGCGAGATAGGTAGACTGAACCTTAGACAGGAAGAATATTTCCTAGACTGGAGTTCATTATCAGCAAACTCGCAGGTGTCTCAAGGTTTTGATTATCAATTAATTGTTCCAGACAGCTTCAATGACCAACAATCATCAGAATTCGTGGTAACTGAAACAGTTAGTTCTATCGTGCAGAATGCCACCTCACAGGATGCCTATACTGTCGCAAGTACACTTAGTGAATTCTTGCGGGAAGGCAATGAGACATACAACTTCAACTTGTATCACACGCCCACACCCAGACCTACCGGCGTTGATGTTACTAGTTACCTAATCAATAACGGCATTGGCCAGTGTAGTGATTACAACACTGCATTTGTTACAATGGCTCGATTAGCAGGTTTGCCAGCCAGATATGTCACTGGTTATGTGGGTGGTGAATGGAATGGTGTTGGATATACGGTAACAACCAATGATTTCTCGTCGTGGGGCGAAGTAAAACTATCATTTGATACTGGGGCCGGAATAATAGATTTAGGCTGGGTGCCATTTGATTCTTGCCCGCAATCAGAAAACCTAACCATAAGCAATCAAACAATAACTCCATTGAGTATTGACCGCGATTTAACTGACAGATTCGAATTCTCCGGACAATTTGTCTTTGCCGATAACTCAACCCAAATTCCTAATTATAATCTATCTGCGTTCCTTGTGCCCTTTTCGAATCCTTCCGCAGAATTAACCGAAGAACTATCTGTTGGTCAAGTGACAACCGATGCTAATGGCAACTTCACATTTAACGACATTCTATCCGTTGAATTAGACCCGGGTGTTTACTCGCTGCTTTTGAGACACAGTGCTTTTGAGTTAATTCCAAGGGATGTAATTTTATTTTCCAGTTGGGTGAATCTAACTGATGATTCGGTAATTACCCATGAGTTCCCGCTAGTTGTTGGTGCACCGATAGTCGGGGCCGGCTCAACAACAACAATACAAGGACAGATTGAATATGAAAATGTCCCAGTTGGTTACTCTTTTGACTCTGGCGAATCTAGTATTTACTTATCATTTACCTCAAGCGTCAACGGCTCCAACAATATATCTGGCATAGTAACTACATCCGGTGCTTGGTCAATCAATCTCGAACTAGATGAGACTGAAACACTCGGACTTATTTCTGCTGAGTTATGGTTCGAGGGATGGTCTGAACAGTTTGATTCGCCAATCGCAGTATCTGACTTCCATCTCAGGCCATCAACATTATCACTTTCTTTGGATGTTCGAGAAGCTCCAAATCTAACAGCAACTGTTGAAGGCCCACTATCAGATAAAAGCATATTTGTGGTCAACCAAGATATTTGGGTTAATGGAACAGCTAGATCATTGGGGCCAAACCCAGTTGATATGGGTGGTCAACTAGTGTTGTCGATGAGAGAAAATGGCACATTTAACCCATGGAGCGACATATTCAATGAGCCAGTCAACGGAACTTTTGCTATACAACGACAATTAACCGCTCAACTTGCGACATTTGGCGCAGGTGAAATTGAAGTCAGATTACGGTTTATCCCGCAGTCAATTCAAGCGACGGACGATGCCAATTTATCCACTGGTGCACCCTACAGATTGCAAAGTTTCCTACAATTTGAGTTTGAATCGATACCACAATTAAGGGGCTACGACGGATTATTCGAGTTGATTATTGCTGACCATAGGGGGCAAGGTGTTGCATCAACTGTGGGGGATTACGATTTCTTGTTTGATGGAGTCTGGTTTAATACAACCTCCAATCTCTCCGGACAGATTCAAAAAATAGTCAGCATTGACCCTAATTTAGTGGCTGGCGATTATGTGTTGCAAGTTGTATACAACGGCAGCGATGATTATTCACCCTCATCAGGCGTTGGATTAATGCGAGTGAAAGGTGAGATAGGCTGGAACATAGTAATCAGTCAAGATTGGACTCACCTTGGTGACAACCTATGGATTAATGGCTCGATATTTGACGGGGTATACCAAACCCCAATTCTTGGTGATAACATCACACAATACTCCATGGTGCTAGTTACCGAAGACGGTAGAAACATCGATTTAGCGCAGGGTGTGGTTGATAATCTAACATCAAACTTTTCTGAAAACATCACCATGCCAACAACCTTGCCTTCAAATGGTTATGATGTTGAAATACGATTTGATTTCTACACACAACAGCCTGAGGGCGGACCATATTATGCCTCAGAAGAACCAATAGTCGACGAGGCAACTGGTACTATCTCGGCATTGCCAACACCGACCGTCCTAGTTGGTGTAGAATCTGAATTTGTTGTTGAACTTGGGGAGATTCGTGAGTTAACAACCTTGACCAACGATGATGTAGAACTATCAGTCATAGTCTCAGACTTGGCTGACTTGAGCCGTCTGGAGGGGGTCACAGTTGAATTTTACTTTGATTTCAATAATTCAAATGTCTCGATGGGTAATTCTCTTACCGATGAGAACGGCACTGCAAATCTGACTTGGACTGCAGCGGGAATTGCGCCTGGTGCGTATGAAATCCTTGTTAGTGTCAGTGATGATTTGACAGACCCATTAGCCAAAGGTAATTCTCGGCACACCGGTAATACAACTAAACTAAACATCACAATCCAAGGTAATACAGACATTCGCATCGACTTTATCCCAAGTAATGTTATTGCCGGTGTCGATTTCAATGTTGCAGGTAAGGTTATTGATGATGATGATAATAGCCGAGACTTAATTGAGTCAGTAAACCTGAGAGCAAATTGGTTGAATAATGAAAATGAAACTTTGGTTAGTTCATTCGCTACTACATCCAACGGCTCATTCAACATGTCTGTGCCAACTGATACCTTGAACAACGGAACGCTACGAGGCGCCAAGACCTTAGTAATCTCAGTCATAGATGGGTCTTCAAGATTTTATCTTGGTTCATCGATTGAAACTGGGGTGTTTGTTTTCGGAGTGACTCAGTTTGATTCCATTCAACCGCTTAACGCAATTGTTGTTAATCGAGGTGATAGTGTAAACATAACTGCGAAACTAGTGGAATCATCAAACCTATTCCAGCCACTGAGTGGTTACGATGTCAGTTATGAATTTAGAGACAGTCAAATCGGTGTGGTTACCACCGACAGTCAAGGATTTGCCAACATCACCCACACCATCCCACTCTCTCAACCACTTGGTTTAACTAACGTCGAGATAATTTTCGGTGGCAGCGTGGACTTACTGAGTGCGGGGGCAAATTTCTCTACCATTAATGTCCGCTCACTGACATTTTTGGTCGTTGATGATATCGCTGCTAATCCTGTTGCCGGAGAATCGTTTAACATCTCTGGCCAGATTATTTCCGATAATGGTAGCGGATTAGAACAAGTAGATGGAACGGTATTGCCGGCCAATATTCTCTTCGAAATAGATGACAAATCAATTGGATTTACTGTGGCAGGCGGGGTTGTTGGTCAGGACGGGTTCTGGAATGCAACAATTCTGTTATCATCTGGATTTGCTGCCGGCAATCACTCATTGAGCGCCACATATATCCCTGCTGTCAACTTTTACCTTGGCTCTAATACAACCAGTTTATTTGATAGTCGAGGTTTCACTGAAATTATTTTCATCGATCCAGTCTTGGATTCTCAAGGCCAACCAAGTCTAAACGATAGAGTTGAGAGAGGTAGTGATGTGTCCATAGAAGTATTATTAATCGATAACACTGGAAAGCCTGTGTCGGGGCAACTGATTACAATCTCGCTAAATGGCACTGACATCAGTACCGTAGCGACAACATCCGAGAGTGGGTCCGCATCAGCACTATTGACGACACCAGCCAATATGACCGTCGGACCCAAGGATGTGAATGCTCTCTACACAGGCACGCCCGGGACCACTGGCTTATTGGGCACTGAGTCGAATTCAACATTTGTAGTGCTGGCTGAAACAAACATAACCATCACCGAATACCCCGAATTTTTAATTGCTGGTGATTATTTATTTGTTAATGGCTCCCTGTTGGATGATTTAGGGCAGAGTCTAACTATAGGTGGTGTTCCAAGTTCAGCAGTAGTTCATTTGGTGATCGATGATGTTTCAGTAGCCAGTGTGGAAACTGAGGCACAGAACGGCCAGTTTAGTCTCGGATATCCTCTGCCCGAAGACATATCTGCAGGAGCCCACACTATTACCGTAGAATTTTACGGGGGTCGAGATTGGGTCGACCCTATTGGCGTTGGCGAGCCCTCTAACCCTGAATATTACCAACCGAGTTCGACAACAGTCCCGTTCAATATCAGTGTTCCAACCCAAATAACTCTGATTACACCTGGTGGTGATGTTGATCGTGAGGCAGTGATGACCATTGAGGGATTGCTACTTGACTTAGTTGACAAACCACTTCCAGACCTGACAGTTGAAGTATGGCTAGATGGCAGTTTCATGACCAATGTAGATACTGATGAAAACGGTGTCTTTACCGCAATTTACCCGGTCCCAGCCAATGCAGCATTAGGGCCAGTGCTGCTAGAAATAAAATTCAATGGTAGTGAATTTTACTTGCCTAGTTACGCAAATGCAACATGGAATATATTCAGCCACATCGTTCTGACCGTAGAAATTCCCGAAACCGTAGCTGTTGGTCAAAATATCAGTATCACGGGCAGTGTCGCAGACAACCAATTAACGCCAATAAGCGGTCACCAAGTGGAGTTAATCATTGATGGTATCACAATTACTGCATTGGTTACAGATTCAAACGGGGAGTTCTCGTATGATTGGACGGTAAGCGATCTGTTTGAATTTGGTAATCGAACAATTACCGCTTATTCGGGCAGTCAAGGCTACTATAGGGCAAACAGCACCGACAAGGTATTTTTCCTTGCTCACAGGTCAGACCTAACAGTTTCATTTGACAGTAATTCACAAGTTACTAGGGGTGAATTATGGGAACTTTCTGGTAGACTGTTTGACATTGATTCATTAACCAATGAAGGCTTAGAAGGAGAAACACTAGAGGTTTATCTTGATGGGGAACTTGTCGCATCTACCCAAACTGGTGATGATGGAAACTGGGATGTGATTATATTTGCCGAGCAAAATTTGGCTAGAGGTTTGCATGATATTCAGTTTATTTTCCCGGGCAGTTACTCACACATTGGAACCGATGAAGCAGTAGTTGGATATGTCTGGGCAGACCTATTAGTTTCAATTGATGCTAATTCAACCACCTTTGGTATAAGGTCTGATGGCACCTTCGGTCCAATTACCATTTCAGGTTCAATTTCTGAAATAGGCGGAATGGGTGAAATATTTGAAAATCTGCTGATTAACATCGGTAACGGAACAGATTGTGCCTCGCAAAGAGAGGGAGCAAAGTGCATATCGAGTGATGATGTAACAATAACTTGGTCTAATGGCAATTTCACAATTGATACCGTCGCACCATCTTGGTATGGTATTGGCTCTCAATACATCCATTTGGATGTGCTAGAGAATTCAACTTATTACCTCAATAGTAAATCCATCAGCCGGGAGATATTTATCAAACTCAATGTTGATTTTGAGTGGGACATTGCAGAAATTGCTGAAAGCGGTAATAAAGACGTATTTGGCAGCATAACGATCCTTGCTAATGATACAAATTTAGGCGTCCCTGGAATTCCGGTGACTTTCACTCTAAGAAATGAGTCAAACAGCATACTTACCGATCCTCGAACCGTAGTAACAGACCCATCGGGTGTTGCTGCATTTGAGTTTCCACGGGAAGACCCCTACGGTAATTTCGATAGATGGGGTTATGTCACCATAGATGCTGTAATTAGTGACCCAGTGATATCAGATATCAGTAGGGCAGAATTCGATCAGTATCGATTATCTGGTGAGTTCAACCCACAATACCGCTTCGATGCTGAGGAAGGACAAGTTCCTACGTGGGCATATGCTCTGTTGGTATTAGTTGTGATTTTAACTGGTTTGGGTGTAGTAATTTATCTGCGTAGGTCCAACAATGAATTGATGCAGGAGGCTGCAGAGGTGTTTGCTTACACTGCCGAATTGTTAGCGGCCGGTGACTCAATACGGGAAGCAATCTTCAACTGTTATCAGAATTTGTGCACTGTACTGCAACAGAATGGCTTCCTGAGGAGGGACTTTGAAACAGTGCGTGAGTTTGAAGTCGCTATCAGGCAAGCAATGCCTCAGATTTCAGATGATGCGTTGTTGGCCCTCGATAACATGTTCGAAATGGCCCGTTACAGTCGTGATGAGATGGGCGCTCAACATCAACAAGCAGCCCAACTTGCACTGGAGCGGATGATTCAAGAAATCACTAGCTTAGCAGCAATCCCCAACCGATGATTGCTACCATCTGATATGCAACCAATTGTTGAAGAAACTGGCTGAAAATTCTGCGCCAAAATCATCATGGTTTATGCTCACTACACGCTCTAATTCACTGCCATCCTTTTCTGTGAATCTGAACTTGATAGCGGTTTCATTATCCTCTGTTTTTTTCTGAATAGTTATATCATCGATTTCCAATCCTTTCAGTGGAATCGACAGCCCATCCGGGTTGACTCTGCCATTAAGTTCTTCAACGAACCAATTCAATTTCCGGCTAGGCTCAGTGGCGGCAAGATGACTCTCTGGAATCATGCCTGAACTAACCAAAACCTGTTTGTGTCGCTCTTCAACCTCAGCGAGATGGTTGGCATTTTGCCAAAAGTCTCGGTGCAGGTTTTCCACCTGCGATTGCAAGCCACCGATATCAGGATTGCTTGGGTCGCTGACTTTGGTTTCTGGTCTGTCTAGTGATATGTCGACTAATTCCCAGTCTGCCATGGCGGGTGCTATCCACCAAACATCAATGAACCTTTTTGTCTGATTACGATAGTCGTTTTACTCTTCTGAAGAATCTTGTTGCGAAGGATTTTGTCGATGCTGGTTCATTTGAAGTGTTCATTTTCATTGCTGTTGGATAGCACTCACGATAGGTCCTGTGGTCGTTTCTATTATCGAGCAGAAGTATCAGTGCTCGATCCTCAATTGAGCGTATTGGTCTGCCCATTGCCTGAAGTATTGAATTAATAGCCGGTTGAGTCACTGTGTAACGCCAGGCGTTTTGTTGCCCAAATTTATCACCAATATATTTCTTCAACGAATCCGATAATACCGAGGGCGGTGGGTTTGGTATGCCAATACAAACCACTGATCCGAGAACACCCTCGTTGTAGTCGATTCCTTCGGATAGCCTAGCGCCAAACACGCCACACAGTAATATCCGTTTGCCAATCCTGCGCTCATTTTTTAATTTCGTAACGACTCGGTCGATATCATCTTTTGACCAATCTCTAGATTCAGTAATTTTTGTCACCCCAATGAATGATTGATCACCGAGTATTTCTTCCATAAGTCGATATGATGGACAAAAAACTGCAACATGGTCTTCGCTTCCATCGATTAACGCCTGAATGTGGGCGCGCATTTTTTCCCACATAACTTTCGACCGTTGATTATATTTTGTCGTTACATCTCGAGCAATTAGCACTGGTCTTCGCTCTCCAGCGAACGGTGAAACATATGACGTCTTGGTGGTGAGACTTTTTGGCAGGGCTAGAATGTCTGCATACATCGATGGTGGATAGAGCGTTCCGGACATAAGTATTGAACCAGCAGTTTTGGCAAACAGAGGCCCAGATAATACACCGGGGTCGAGTAAGTGAGTGGTTATTTTTCCTTCTTTACCTTTAGGCGAGAATACCATGCAAAGTGCAGTGGTTTGGCCATAACGGACTATTGAATCGATTATGTGGGCAATTCTGTGAGCAAATGGTTCGGTTGAATCTTCTTCATCTTCAGTATCAACATCCACTAAACTCAAGGTGTGTTGTAATTTTTCCAAGCGATTGTGCGGTGTGTAGGGTATTGCTTTCGAGTCTGCTTCAAGTTTCAATTGGCCAGTAGCGCCCTCATATTCATCGCAGGCCAAGTGTAATATTCTGGAAAATTCATCTATCTCAATCAGAAATTCCTCCTCATCACTTATTTTGTCATGAAGGGTTTTGAAATAATCAGAAATTTTTGTCCGAAACAGTTTCATCACCTCTAAACACCAATCTACTTCAGCCAATAAGTGGGGAGAACTGTTCGTGGAATTTTTCATAGTAATTTTTTCTATTTCACCCATATATTCCTCCAACTCAAAAACGGCGTTTCTAACTATAGTTGGAGTTATTACACGCTCCATACTCATTCTGATACGATCCGGCAAATTATGCGCTTCATCAACTATCAAAATCGTATTCTGCAGCGAGATTCCCATTGCAGGTAGCGAACTTTCTCGTACTTGTTCGGCAAATACGTGATTATAATCACATACCAGTATGTCACAATCCTTTGCTGCGTTACGACAGGTTTGCCATGCACATATGCCGAATGTCTTGGCTTTCTCCACAGTCTCAAAAACATGTCTTGGTGATTCCAGAATGAAGTTTCTTACATCTTCTTTTAATCTTGGTCTTGCCGATTCACTAGAGCCTTCCTCACACAAGCAACGTCCTGACTGTATGTCGAGCACTTCGCACATTGATTCTCGGCCGATTATGTCAACAACTTTGACACGCCGATGTTGAGCAGATAATCTAGAATTTATTTTTTTTACAGTGTCAATGACAATCTTATGCTGCGATTGCCTACCGGTCAGAAATAGAATGTGGGGTTTTATGGAACTGTTCATGGCGATTTCTAGCGCAGCAGCAATTGAAGCGGCGGTTTTTCCGATACCAGTTGGAGCTGCCGCAAGGTGATGCCCGTTAGATTTTAGGGAACTCCTGCACTCCCTAATCATATCAATTTGTCCAGGTCGCGGGAATTCGTGCGCTAAAAATGGGAAACTACCAGACCCACCATCCACATAATTTCCCGCCATAGAGTGATAGTCGCGTCGGCGATTCTAAAGGATTGGCATCGCGACCGCACTAATCGCAATAATTGTGCCCAGATAAGTGGGGCTGGGCACGTGGGAACCACCAATCAGCTGGCTGGGGTGGAATTTGAATCCCCCCAACCGCCTCCGTGGGGGGAAAAGGGAGAGCCACCGTTAGATGTCCCCTCACCATCTGATCCATCACGTGCGAGGCGGGCACGTATCCGCAAGTTGTTGATGGTGACAAAATTGGATCTGTCTTTTGCACCACCGAGGGTAGCATCACGATTATTATTCTCGTTTTGCTTCATTTCCCATCCCCTCTGCACTCTCACCTTATTGTTGGTAATCTTCACTTTTAATTGTTAAAGCTCTAGATTCGTCTAGCGCTTTTTTGAGTTGTAATGTCTCCATACTTCTGGCATTAGCTTGCTTGATGTAGAGTTTCAAGCCCTCTAACGCAGCCTGTTCTTTGCTGGTCCCCTCAAGTTCGTATAGCATGTCTAAGTGCATCTTGTCCCTTCGACCAAGCGCGATTTTAACCGTGTCCATGTCTGGTAATTTTGGTTGGCCACGCAGATATTCCTGGATTGCAAGTCTAACAACATCGGATCTGTTTCTCGCACCTAACTGGCCAATTTTGGCGTCTAGTAGCATCAAATCCTCTTCATTGATACGAAGTGAAATGTGCGAACTTGGAACTCCCATGTGTCTTCCTCATGTAATGGTAATGCTCTAGGCATATAAACGTATTCATTTTGGTGACAAATTGTATTACGCTTGTAACACATGTGATTCTCTATTTGTTATTAAAATAATCGGCTTTCAGTAAGTCGAATAAGCAGTAAAGTAAACAAAAGTAAATGATAGAATCATATACCAAGCACGGATAGATTGTAACATGAGCGTAACACCAAGTCGTAGTTTGTACCTTTACCTTAAGACGGTAGAAATCGCGTTACAAGATGCGATAGTTACCGATGATGAGGCAACTATCCTTCATGTCCTAGCCAATGCATTAGGAATTTCACCAGGCGATACCGCAGAGTGTGTCTCGATAGCTAGAGGGGAGGAAAAAAACCCATTTGACAATTTAGCCGAGGATTACTCGGGACACCATCTCGGAGACGTGACCACTTATCAGAGCGCGTTAATCGCTGCACTTGACGACGAAGTGATTTCAGAGGATGAGTGGTCGATGCTTGATGTCCTGCGTAGAATTATCGGATTACAATCAGATCAGCATGCAATGATAGAGGAGTCGATTCGGTCGATGTCTGAACTCGATGCAAACGGAGCAAGAAGAATCGAGCGATTGAAACGCTTCAATACAGTCTGTCCATTAAACTAAACCCATATTGTATCGCTCCATATGGGGCAAGCATTAGAAAGGGGAAATAATTGGGCAGGTCAATACAAACCACCTAGGTGTCATCATGAGCGCTATCAAAGAAATATACGAAAAAGTCAAGTCAAGAGATCCTGATCAACCAGAATTCCA
>DALZ01000176.1:0-4824 GCA_002496955.1 Euryarchaeota archaeon UBA128
TTGACAATCATATTGTTGGACAATAAACCATTTGGATTAATTACCAATCCTATTGAGTCATTTTCTCCCGTGAGCCGAACACTTTGCTGACTTTCAGTAATTCTCGACAATGGTCCATCAACTTTGTAGCCAAACATGTGCTCACCATCCCCAATTGTGTTTATTGGTATGGCAATTTCTACTTTGTTACTTACTGGTATTTTCCCTTTGTAGGTCCCTTCAGTAGGTAAGATTGATAATGACAGAACTTCAGTTTCTAAATCAATTACTTTTCCGCCACAGGTTAAATTACCGGCCAATTTTGTTCTAGAGTTGTGTTGAGCAGCCGAGCTGAAAGTAATCTCTAACACAGTCGCCTCATCACGCACTAATTGGCTTGGATTAACATACACTAGTCGGCCATCTGTTGACTGTAAATTATTCTCAATCACGCATGGGCTATCGGAGTTTGCAGTTACCAATATTGGTTCGTTTGGTAAAGTCGTTATTGCATGGTCTGGCATATCGATAGTAAAATCGTCGTTGCAATCTGACGATGTAAATAAAATTTCAACGTGTTGATTAATAATTACCTCTGCATACCAGTCTACTAATATGCCGTCATGTGTCCGAATTTCGATGCCACGATTTCCAAATAGTGTTCCGTTGGTAAACAGGTCACTACTTTGACCTTCATTGGCGCCGTTGAGAAGTTCGCCATTTCCGTCAGCCTCAATGATCCTCAGATATGGGCGCCGATTATCGATATTCAATTCGTTATCATCATAACCACTAACAGTCTTATCTTGGTATGACACTAAAACACCGGTCCCGGGCAATTCATTCTCGTAAATATTATCACTGCGATACTCAATCCAAACGAACTCCCCATCAGCGATTTCAATTCTATAGTCAATCCAATCGCTTAATGTTTGATAAAAGGTAATTGTAGGGTCCAGGCAGACATCAGAGCCTTGAATATAGCCAAAAGTTAATTGTTCAAAGTTTTCTAAACCAATGGTTTCTAATGTAGATGACATTGGTATTGCTGGGGTTTTACCGTTGTCATTCCAGTTGCCGCTTGCCATTATGTCCCAGTCGCCAACGCCCTTCCACATTGATGTCTGCTGTCCATCTGATGGATACAAGTCATAAGCGCCCATCTGGTGGAGCATTTCATGCATTGCGGTTCCAAATCCTTCGTTGCCGGAGCCTAAACTTGCCATGGCATAATGCCCGACCGTCATGGAGTCATGAATATCGACTGGTTCCTCAAAAATGGTGAAATGTGACCATATTCGATTTGAATTCCCACCGGTTTCTTGGCCAACTGTAGTGTGTAAGATTAGCAATCGATCGACAAAACCATCACCGTTAAGATCATAATTCTCCCAATCAATGGTAAATTTATTTGCCAAAACTACTTCTCTGGCAAGATTTTGTGGCAAATGATTCCCATCGGGGGAAGAATCTCTGTCGGCACCATTATCTCTGCCATAATCAGCCAATGTTCCGGTTGCCGTCGCCATATCTTGATGAACATCTACAGATAGATTTACCATATTATTTGATAATGCGGAAAAGTATTCTTGGGAATGTGGAATTAACATGTCCGTAGCCTTACCAATTTGGACGTCCTGATTACCATTAACTCCAGCAAAATCAACAACCAATACTAACCAACGCTCATTTTGTTGTATTGGCAAGGTATTAATCTCACTCGATTCTACATTAATCGTATTATTCTTTAACCAATCATCGATAAACGAATCGTTATTGAAGGAAAATATCGCACCGGCTAGCAGTAAAAAAATAACCGGGAATCCCAGCCATTTGCCCTTCATAGGTCTAAGTGGTAGTATTTCATCTATCAAATCTTGCTTGTTCTGCTGTTAATCATTCTGTATTGGGCAAACATCGATGGTTGGTTGTAATCTCTGCAACTCCATCCAAAACTTTTCATTGTCACAACAAAATGAGTTGACGCGTTTCGGTTTATGATTGAGTATGATTTGTATTAAATCATCTTGTAGTATTCTATCGTCGCATATATCTTTGATTGTTAGATAGTTCTCATTCGTCGGCATCTTACCGGTAATGCAACCACAGACTACATTTAAGCTCGAAATAACTTCACCGCTGCTAGAATACCGCTTATCTAAGACAACATTATATTTAGCGGGTCTATTAATCCACGGCCTTGATACCGATTCAATCATTGTTATGGTTAATAGAGTAATTAAAAGACCATAACTGGTTCTTTCATAGAACGAAAGTAAAGATAACAATGCAATGAAACCATATACTCTCAACCGCCACCAATTGGCATTCTTGACATCAATACTACCTGTAAGACTGCCGCTTATCATGATGGAACATGAGATAATAACTAGGAATTCAATCCACAATACGGTAGTGGCAAAATATACCAGATTTATTGCATCATATTTTGCCTCAAAACCATAATCTAAGTGGACGTCGTGACCTAATTCATATACAAACGGTAATAATTCAATGATGCTAAAGTATGCTGATAAGATCAAAACAGTCGGGCATAAAAGCAGCGCAATTTTGAGGGATTTCTGTTCTCTGTATGTTAGCCCTGGTTTACTAAAACGCCATATCTGCCAGTTAACCAATGGTAATATGGTAATGAGTCCGAACAGACCGGCAATTAACCAGCGAAGTTCTGACCACCTTTCTGGCTCGTATAAGTTGAGGCAATTGTTCATGCAAGGATCAAGAGTGTTGACAAAATATTCTAACAAGTTATCGATATTCATTAGCCATGGGATGCTAATTACAATCCAAATGAATAAAGTTAGTCCTATTCTAGCGAATAATTCGTTAGCATGAGTCATCATTCGAACATTAGAGTCGCTACCCAAGTGAAGGCTCAGATGATCACCTTCATACCAAATCTGTGTATTCCTTTGGAGCTCTAGCCTGCACAATTGTACGATAGACTCCGAAAATCGCCCAGAGCATTAGCATACCGGTAATTAGTACCACGCCCCATGCCTGCGAGGAATCTATTGCCCAGGCAAATATCAGAATCGCAATGATTGACAATATGCCTCGACGAACTGCTTGCGGAATTGCCAAACTCATATCTAAGTGCGGTGGTCCACCGCCGAACCGTCGTTCATAGAATTCACCTTGGACCACTGCGCCGATAATAATGATTGCCAAGGTGGTCCAGTAGAATAAGTTACCATTGGTGAAGAAATTGTCTGCAATTTTTTCTTGTCGGGCGGCTTCTACCGCTGCTGGGTCTTCCTCGGCGACAAATAGTGAATCATAATCACCCACACTTATGGTTCGTAATTGTAGTGCTTCCGTATCATCTTGGTATGTGGTTTCAGGTGGGCTTATTGAAAATGATAGGATGTTCCACAAATCACCACCATCAAATTGTCCATTACCATTAACGGCGTTGCCAACTAACTGAAATGAGACACTACCGATATCAGTTTCAGGCGCCTGCCATGATATCACCCAATTGTTGCCAGGTTCTGATTGTGATAATGCACCCGGTTCATCAGGCACCGTTTGCGAGCCTTCGCCGGGAATAAGCGTGCCCGCATTATAGTCCCAAATAAGATAACCACCTTGTTCATTTGATGCATGTTGTAAACTAATCGTGAATTCATAGGTTTCTCCTATTGAGTAAGACCTTGGGACGCCTGAAATCGAGACAACAACCTCGGTAGATGGGGCTCCATCGCCATGGCAAGTACAACCAGTATCAACTACCAAGTCTGCACCATTTTTCCAAGGTGGACCATTTGGATTTGCAATCACTGGAGCGATAAGTAACAGAGCCAAAATCGCAATCACAACGCGTGGCTTCATGCTTGCACCCTCCCGTTTAGTTATAGGATAATTTGCATACCTTTGAACATTACTTAATTATGCAACAAAAAGCATGGTTCATGCATCTTTTATTGCATTATTCAGTTCGGTCATCATTTTCTTTCCATCGCCAAACATCATCATTGTTTTATCCATGTAAAATAGGTCATTGTCAACCCCAGCATATCCAACAGATAGTGAACGCTTGACTATAACCACGGTTCTGGCTTGGTCTGCATCGATAATCGGCATACCTGCCAGCGGGCCTTCGCCGCTTCTTGCTGCCGGATTTGTAGTGTCGTTGGCTCCAATGACCAATGCGACATCGCAATCTGGAAATTCTGAATTAATCTCATCCATTTCTATTAGTTGTTCGTACGGTACATTAGCTTCAGCCAGAAGGACGTTCATGTGTCCGGGCATACGGCCAGCAACTGGGTGAATAGCATAGGATACCTCTGTATCGTATTTATTGGCGATCAAGTCGGCGAATTCCTTAACCTGATGTTGACATTGAGATACAGCCATTCCGTATCCAGGGACAATGATTACTTTCTGAGCACCATCGAGCATCATAGCGACTTCATCTGCGTCAGATCCTACTTTGGTTCTTGTCAAGGATTCCTTTTCGCCTGAACCACCAAATGCTTTGAATAAAACATCTGGTAAAGTTCGGTTCATCGCTTTACACATGATAAATGTCAGGATTAGTCCGGATGCACCAACTAATGATCCAGCAACGATCAATACTGAATTGTTGATGATAAATCCGGTAAAGGCTGCGGCAATTCCAGATAGTGAATTTAACAGAGAAACTACAACTGGCATATCAGCACCACCAATTGGCAAAACAAGTAAAATACCCAAAATTCCTGAAACTGCGATTAGGCCGTATATAACATTCTTATCGTCTGGGTTGTCGATTCCAATTACAATTAGAGCCAATGCAGTCACCATCAATAACACCTTGACACCATTCAACCAACTTGG
>DALZ01000176.1:5207-6550 GCA_002496955.1 Euryarchaeota archaeon UBA128
TTCAGCATGGCTAGTAGAGATCCGGTTAGTGTCATCCAACCAACCAGTGCCGAGAGGCCTGCAGCAACCATTGTAACAGTAAGTTGCAGCCCGACCGGTAATGCTGCTCCTTCGATATACCTCCAAGTCTCTGATAAGGCAACCAACGCTGAGGCCGCTCCACCAAAGCCGTTGAATAATGCCACTAATTCTGGCATTCCAGTCATTTCTACTTTAACTGCCATCCAGTATCCAATTAACGAACCCGTTACTAAACCAGCAATGATTAGAGTCCATTCTGCATCTGTTTCAGCAAGTTGCATGTCGAGTATGGTAGTAAGGACTGCCACTAACATACCCAGTGCACCTAGTTGGTTACCACGTGGTGCGGTTCTAGGGTGTCCTAACTTTTTCAAACCAAATATGAATAGGGCAGCTGCGATAAGATAGCCAACCGATGTCCACTCACTTAATTGCAATTCAGGCACCTCCTTTCTTTTTACCAGCGATCATGTTGAGCATCCTGTTTGTTACAGCAAAGCCTCCGACTACATTTATCATCGCTAATACCACTGCAACAAAGGCAAGTATTCCAGAGAATGCTGTGTCTCCCGCCTCATAAGCGACATTCGCACCAATTAAGGCACCTACAATACTAATTCCAGATATCGCGTTAGCACCGCTCATCAACGGCGTATGCAGAGTCGCAGGAACCTTAGTAATCAGTTCAAATCCTAAGAAGATAGATAATACAAATAGTGTGATGCTGCCAATTAATAATTCTGGTGTCATTCTACAACCCCCGCTAACCTAGTTTGTTTTTCATGCATCTGCCCATTACTGCATATCAAGACGCCACCCATACCATTGACATAGAAATCGGAGCCCTCTGGTGCTCCGTATAGTATATCGTCATCATCAGATAATACGATTTTATTTTCTTCTACCAGTGATGTGATGAACGTGGTCAGGTTGTTTGAATATAGCATACTTGCAGTGTTGGCAATAGTTCCGGGTAGATTAGAGGTACCAACAATGATAACGCCATTCTTGGTAGTGATTATTTCTCCAACTTTTGTGTCTTCACAATTGCCGCCGACATCAGCGTTCATATCGACAATTACTGCTCCTGACTTGAATTCACTAACCGCTGAGCTTGGAACTGTTATCGGCGCTGGACGCCCAAATATACGCGCTGTGGTAATAATTATGTCAGCATCTTTAGCAATTCCGCATACTGTATCGTTTACTTTTTGGATGAACTCAGGAGTAAGCGGTTTAGCATACCCTGATTCATCTTCAAAATCATCCATGCCATCAACTTCAATAAATCGTCCGCCAACAGACTCTATCTGTTCCGCAGC
>DALZ01000176.1:6934-26809 GCA_002496955.1 Euryarchaeota archaeon UBA128
GCAATAGCTTGCAAACCTGCGACTCCGCTACCCATAACGACCACCTTTGCTGGTCTGACCGTCCCGGCTGAGGTGGTCATCATCGGAATTCCTTTCGGCACATTTGCTGCTCCCAAGAGGACGGCTTTGTAGCCCGCTAAGTTGTCTTGGCTAGAGTTTACGTCCATAGACTGAGCTCTCGAGAGTCTCCTAGGTATCATGTCCATTGACATTAAGGTGACATTAGAACTAATACATTGCTTCACAAAATCAGGGTTCCTAAAAGGGTCAGCAACACATACTAAGTTTGTCTCAGAGGCTATTCCCTTAACGCCGGGAAAATTGATACAAATCACATTTTCACAGTTCAAAACCTCTTCCCGTGTTACTATTCTCGCACCGGCTGTTTCATACTCATCGTCAGAGTAGTTTGCCGATATACCTGCACCTTGTTCGACTAACACTTCAAAACCTGCTTTTAGAAGTTTTTTCATGCTCGAAGGTACTATAGCAACTCTTGTTTCATTATCCGGTTCTTTGGGCACACCTAGTCTCATTTTAACCACATACCCGACTAAATCAAACGGGCTCAAATCTGCCCAGTCCTAGGCGGTTTTTAGATAAGACGCTTCCATTCTCTATCAGGGTGAATCCGGATTTAACCATTTAACTTATTTTTCGCCTTTTGCTAGCGTTGATTAGAGGAGAGTTGGCATGACAAGAACAAGGAAGAAAATTGCTGTAATAGGAGCCGGAAATGTGGGAGCAACATGTGCTTTTGTTTTGGCACAAAAAAAATTGGGGGATATCGTTTTACTAGACATCTACGAAGGCTTTGCGAAAGGCAAAGCACTAGATATGTCACAGAATGGACAAGTGTTAAACTATGATGGTAATCTTACTGGAACCTCTAATTACGAGGACATCGCAGATTCTGATGTTGTTGTTGTTACCTCTGGATTTCCTCGGCAACCGGGGATGACCCGTGAGGATCTTATTGCAAAGAATGCCAGTATTGTGAAACAAGTTGGCGAGGGCATCAAAAGACATGCTCCCGATTCGATAATCATAATGGTAACCAATCCTCTTGACTTGATGACATATCACATGCAGAAAATTACTGGATTTCCGGCTCACAGGGTGTGCGGTCAAGCAGGTGTGCTCGACAGCGCCAGAATGACTCACTTTGTTGCTAAGGCTGTAGGTTGTTCAGAAGAGGATGTTCAGGCGATGGTCCTTGGCGGTCACGGTGATACAATGGTTCCGTTACCAAGATTCACCACTGCGGGTGGAATTGCCATTACCAATCTATTAACTGATGATGAAATTGATGCAATATGTCAGCGAACGGCATCAGGTGGTGGTGAGATAGTGAAACTTCTTGAGCGCGGATCTGCATTTTATGCACCTGGCTCCGCTGCAGCAATAATGGCAGAAGCGGTCTTGCACGACAGGAAACGATTAATTCCTGCGTCTGCGTATTTGACAGGTCAGTACGGACTGCAAGATGTCTACATTGGTGTCCCGGTAATTTTGGGAGCCAATGGAATTGAGCGGATAATAGAGTTGGAATTAAGCGATGGAGAGCTATCAAGTCTGCAAACATCAGGTAACTTCTACAAATCCCAATTAACGGATATTTTAGGCTACTGATTCCTGCTGAGGAAAAGCGACATTTCGCTTCCATTCGATGATATTTTTTGATCCTTTATCATTGAGTTTGGGATTTTTTTGAGGTAAAGGATTGCCTTACCACGCGTCCTCATCCTCGTTAAGATCTCCTGACCTGTGTAACATCCTTTATTTTCATGAACTTGATTATTTAGACCGCATTGGTATGGATTTACTTTACCGGAGATTTCGTAACCATACCAAGGAATCATATTTGCGATACGCCAGTCAGTAAAGGCTGTAAGATTGTTTGTGATTGTCTTCCTTTCTATGGTTGTTGAATATATCTCAAGGATGTAGTTGTCGTTGATTGTCACGCTAGTTGTCTTATCGTTAGTTATCACTTGCTGTTCTGGTATATCTACATCATAAATGAGATCGATGTGGTTTAATTGCGTCACGTCGCTGATTGAGACGTCTTGACCAAGAATCTTATTATTAATATAATCGATAAACCTCACCTTGTCGTCAGTGATGGCGACAGCAATCAGCATATTATTGAGGTAAAAAACATGCAGTTGTGCAAGGATTTTCGCTTTGTTGTTTAACACTAGCGTGTTGATAACCACATTATTTTCAAAGTCCATTTTATTACTTGACAAACCATCAATAAATTTTATCGAATCTGCTCCATTGAAAACTAATACGCTAAAAATATCAAATGCCATTCTTGGCATCAAATCACCTAGGAAAATGACTCACCGCAACCACAAGACGATTGAGCATTTGGATTGTTTATCTTAAACCCTCCACCCATTAATCGGTCTTCATAATCTATCTCTATTCCATTTAGTAAATGACTAGATGAATTGGGTACCAGAATTCTGAAGCCGGATATAGCTAATTCTTGACAATCAATGTCTGTATTATCAACAATTTGTAAGTCATACATGTATCCAGAACATCCGCCGGAAAGGACACCAACAAGTAGTGCCATACTCCTGTCTTCGCCAAACGCTTGTTCCAACATTTTTTGAGCATTATCGGTTATTGTAAGTTCTACATCAACAACCTCTGGTGCCTGAATAACAACCGGGCTAGCACTGTCGCAAGTTCCGCAATCCATGATAATCCCAAGTGGTTCATATGTATGAATATGTGCATCAAAAGTTTAGCATTATTGCAATATTGTGATTTCATAGCAGCACGCATTCTCATCATCCGAGCACTGACGTTTGCATGATTCGACTTCCTTGTTATAGCGCTCTTTTACAACACCGGCAATCACGCTTTCATCCATATTACAAAACATCAGTGAAGTCTCTGGTTGACCATCACAGGCATTACCGTCAGAGACCGTAATCATTTTTGGTGGTAAATTGTCGAATTCTATTTCACCCATTCCTAAATCTTGCCATTCAGACTTAATGTTGTTCCAAAAAGTTTCTTCGCTACCAATGTGCTGCAGCTTTACGGCTAACTCTTGACCAATTCTGAATCCAACATCTTGGAACAGTTGATTGGTGTTAATGCCCAACGCTGAAAGTGTATTTGATTGAGGAATCAAATCATTTTCAACCACTTGACCGTTGCGGGTGAGAACGGCATTAGAATTCTGATTCATGCCCATTTTTATCGATTCCTTGAACCGCTCGTAGAACGAACCATCGCCGAGGGATAACCTCAATGGTTCGGTCATTAAACCATCAATTAGTTTGGCCTTTGCAGTTCGGTATGCTGTTGCTGCGTTCCATTGAATGTTTAGTAATTCGCTTTGCGCAGAAAGTAACATATCTGATTCCATTAGTATAGCAGTATCTTCCTTACCACGCCCTGTTGGAGATTCCTCTGTTTGGACAAATTGAATACCAACCTCATTGTCGATAAAAACTCCGCAGAGATTGAAGTCGGGATGATGTCTTATCTCTATTCGTGGGTCCAACTTGTCATAGAATCTAACGGTTTTTTCATCGATGCAAACCACGAGTTTCACTACCACGTCCCTGTCTAAAGCCTCTTTTACGGAATCCATACAACCGGATCTCAACATGTGCAATATCCCCCATTTTCCGAGTAACAGCCAGATATTTTCTTCGGATTCTGAGACGATGGAGTCGATAGTAGCATGTATTGTGTGGCGGTCTTTTAACACCGAAAAAGAATCCTCATGATGCATTGGTTGATTTGCTACAATAGCAAAGTGCCCTGAATTGGTCAATGACTCAAGGTTCTCATTCATGCGCCTCAAGTCCATTTCTTTAGTCCTAATAATTTGCTTGAAGACTTCATTGATGGTCATCCCAAAGAATCTGATTGGCTTGTCGAGGGTAGCCTTAACGAGACCCTTTTCCTGTAGTTTTTTCAGCGAATTGTATGCATCCATCCTAGATAGACCTAGACGTTTACCAATTTCACTTGCCTTAGCAGGCGGTTGACATGCCATATCTATAATTAACATAGCATGCTTTTCATCGAGGCCAGCTTCGATTAATTTCTGCACAATGTCGCTGTTTTCAGTCATTGATTCACCTCTTCTTTTTGTTCTGCTCTTTAATTAAAATATTACATCGTCTGATTTGGTCTTTTGTACGTTTGACTTCATCCTTTGATAGACCACGAGGTATGGCTTGTTCAAAACACTTCACGGCATCTTGGTATCGTTCCATCTCTGCATATGCGGTTCCCATATTGTATAAGGTCTTACCACGTACTTCTTCTGGTTTAATGAGCATCGCTTGATGGTAAGATTCAACGCAGGCAGGATAATTTTCAAGGTAGTAGAACGCATTACCTCTGCCGTTTAGGATTCTTATTACCATTTCATCGTCATCGGAAAATGATGGTAGTGCCCGATCAAAACACGACAACGCTTCAGCGTACTTTCCAGCTTCGATCAACGCTACTCCTTGGTTATACCATGAGATGTCCTGATTCGCAATCGAAGTTGATGCTGGATTGCGAAACTCTTCCTGAACAAGTGAATTTGTCTGGACATCTAATGCCGCTTTGGCAAGGTCAACTTGGGGATTTTCAACCGGTTCTGGTGTTGTTTCTGGTTGCGGCGGTCGTGCTAGTAACTCATTGGCGGTCATCGCCTCTTCTAAATTCGTAGCCAATCCTTCACTTTCGCTATCATCAGTAATTCTCTGTGACCCAGCAAGCACTACTTCGTTATTGGATTGTGGATTGCTGACAGTTATTTCAGGTGGCCTATTTTTTCGTTCTAATTCTGCCTCAATTTCATTGGCTTTAATGCTACATTTTTGAGCAGTTGATGTATCTCCTGCAGCAATTAAGGCCTTAGCTAGCCCCCTCCAGGTATTGGGATTATTGCGGTCGGTTTGAATCAAACCTTTCCATATTTTCACAGACTCCATGTGCTCATTGGCCATAGTGTATCCTCTTGCGTGCAGTTCTGTTTCGCCAGGACCAAGTAAGTCAAGTGCGGTTTTGGCCATTTCAGGTCCTTCTGGTAATGTTGGAGGGACTCCGGCACTTAATTCTAAGACTCTAGATTCTCCTTCTGCTAATTCGATTAATGTAGCAGCTAATTCAAATTTTATGGGGTTGTCTGGATTTGCTGCGACTATTATCGTTGCTGCCGACAAATATGCTTCTGGATCTTGTAATTCCATCGCTAATGGCGCCCATTTTTGTGCAGCCTTGACGTAGCCCGGATCCTCTCTGAGGGCGTTTGCGTAGCACATTGATGCTTCACGCAATAGCCCTTGCTTTTGTTGTAATGAACCAAGATTATACCATCCTTTTGGATTGGATGGGTCTAATTTTTGTGCGTGTTCTATGGCTGAAATTGCATGTTCTTCCAAGTCTAATCTAGCCATGGCACCTCCTGCGATCAGCCAAGAAGGAGCATGCTTTGCAGCTTCTAATTTCAGATGTGGCTTGAGCATGGATAGCGCTCCTTTAGCATCGCCGCTTTGAATTAGGACTTTTGCTTCCTCAGCTAAAGCATCCAAATCTAATTGCTCTTCAATTTCGGGCTCTATAGGAATAACTGGGACATCTGGAATTGCTTCAACTACTGGTTGAGAAACTTCAATGCGGTCCTGAATATCTTCAGTTGCCATAACAACCTGTGCTGCGGTCCTTAATTCGCCAATGTCTAATTGTTGATTGTCATCGGTGTCATGATGGACTGCTTCATCAAGAAGAGCATCGACATCTGTCAGGCCGGTTTCTTCAACGACCTTATCAATATCACGCTGGTCATAAATCTCTATTTGGTCGACTTTTTCCATTGATTCTATGTCTTTGGTGCTACCACTACCTTGACAGCGCTTCTTGACTTCTAAGATTGATGGGTGCCCTGGGTAGAATTCCAACGCTTTAACCGCCATATCATAAGCACCAACATCGTCACCTATCCTTTCCAGTAGGATACAGAGATTAGCGGTTGCAGGAGCATGATTTGGGTTGACATCCAAACAAATTTGGAATGCTTGCCTTGCACCGCGAGCATCTTGCTGAGCTTCGAGAAGCACGCCACGATTAAACCAGGCCATATCAGAGGACGGGTCAAGTGAAATTGCTTTGTTAAATGCTGCTAGTGCTGATTTTGAATCACCGGAACGTGAAGCCTCTTCACCACTGGTGAGGAGCGATTCCACTTGGTTCACAACACTATCTGTGTCGCTTGCCCCAGTATTATTGACACGCTGCTCCATAACCCTCAACCCTTTGGCGTTAAAACCAAATCATAAGGCTTACTTATTTATGTATGTTAATACACTTACATTCAATAACCTCAAACTGCTGGATAACTCATGGCTAAATATCCGTATAAAGTATTGGGGTTGAGTGGTGAGTTTCGTCCAACATCTAAGTGTGGTATGCTAGTCAATCACGCGCTTGATATAGCCAAAAAACACGGTGCTGAAGTATATTTCTGGGACTTAGATGTGAAGCCCCTTCCATTGGTCGGTGAGGAGGGTTGCTGGGAAAACAGTAATGTCAAGGAGTTCCAAAAATTAGCTACCGACTGTGACGCATTTTTAGTTTCATCTCCTGAGTATCATGGAACAATGTCAGGGGCAATGAAAAATACTTTTGATTGGTTGTATAATAAGCACGTCAAAGGAAAAGTATTCGGCTTGATGTCAACTCTTGGCGGTGTTCAAAACGCTAACACATTAAACCACATGCGTATCATGTTGCGTTGGTTACATGCATGGCCAGTCCCCGAGCAATTGGCCATCGGTAAGGTAAAAACCGCTTTCGATGATGACGGAAATCTAATTGATGATGAGATTGTTGAACGCCTTGAAAAGCTGGTCCTATCTGTATTAGAGAACACTAGTAAGTTATCCGATTAGGTGTTAGAAGTGTCTCGACCCCGATTCGAAGACGATTTTGGCGGCACATACATTCTGATTGAGCCCGGTACATTCACAATGGGTGATACTGTCGGAGACGGACTGAGTAGGGAGTATCCACCGCATGAGGTTATTATCGAATCGCCTTTTTTCATAGGACAAAGGCCAGTCACACAAATGCATTGGGAATCAATTATGGGGCATAATCCGTCCAAATTTCAACAAGGCTGGAGTTCAGGCTTACGACCAGTTGATTCAGTAACATATCACGACTGTATAGATTTTATCAACCTGCTAAATGAGACGTATAACGATAAGCAAAGATTGTCACTTGATGGAATTTGGCGCTTGCCTACCGAATCTGAATGGGAGTATTGTGCCAGATCGGGAACAGATTCGAAGTGGAGTTTTGGTGATTTTGATGGTGATTTAGATGATTATGGCTGGCATGCAGGTAATTCTGGGGCTTCAACCCGTGAGGTCGGACTGAAAAAGAGTAATAATTGGGAATTGTATGATATGTATGGATTGGTTTTCGAGTGGTGTCAAGATAATTATCGCAACGATTACAAGATACCCTCAAAGCAAACTCCGTATTTAGACGGGTCCGACATATACTGCGTCAGAGGCGGTAGTTGGTTTACCGAGAGTGATTCAACTAGAAGTTCTGCAAGAGGCCAGTCTAAGATTGCAAAGCGTAGCGATGGGACTGGCATTAGACTGGTTTGGGAGCCGTTGTAGAAATTATTATTCTTGTTCAGTCGTTATTCCTAAATTTTCATCTAACTCTGCTAGTCGCTGATTTTTTGGAGCTACACCCTCAGATATGCACCATTTGCCAGTAAATTCTTGAGATAAAACAGTCATCAAGTTCTTTTCCTTGAGTAAATTTATCCCTGCTGCTGTTCGGTGGATTACCGGAGCAATGTCCTCATGGAAAACGGAATCAAGAATTTCACATATATCTTGAAAAGTTCTAGTCCCATCACACAATTGCCACAATATACTATTTTTTTCATCGAGTGGCCGCCTTATCTCTTTTGGCGCTTTGAACAATTTTGCTAGAATTCTTTCAAATCTGTTGAAGCGTTTTTCAATCCTGAGCATAATTTTCATACCACTTATGTTTGCAATATTCGGTTTAATCGCGACATCTCCAAAATAACCCCACCATACAGGTAAACGGCATGGGTATTTGTTGAACATGTGATGCTCCTCCACACCTGTTATTGACATATTCCATTCCTCAGAAATCAATTAATGTCCACAACAAGAGTGTAGACATGGCAATAACACCAGTGAATGCGCTAAATTTAGTTAATTCTACCCGCTTAGTGAAATTCCTTAGATACCATGTAACAACTCCGCAAATAGAAATTACCACCCAGAGGGCATACCAAAGCGCAGGATACTTTGCCACATCATTCCCTGTTATTCATATCTAAATATTGTTGCCCATAATACTCCCATTGTTCAATAGACCATCCTATCGGCAACCCCGACTCAGGTATTGGAGGGCCAGAAGGTTGTCTGGCAGATCTTTCACCTTCATTATTTTTTGAAGGTTCAGTCTGTTCTTGACTTAGGTTAGCCGGTTTCGATATAGGAGGCCCAGAAATAGGTGGGCCAGACATTGTTGTTTGTTCGGCGGTTGTGGCAGTGGTTTTGGTTAGATACCGTCTAAAAGCCAGCAAAATTATTGAAACACCAACCAGCAGTGAAATAGAAACCACGCCTATGGGCGAGATTGCTTGTGACGACTTGCTGGCGGATGTTGGGAATTCTACGGTTAGGTTGGCGTAATGTCGTTTAACATCATCGGGGGGATTGTCGGTATTGTTGACATAAACCTCCACGACACCCGTAGCAATGCTACCTGAATTTTTAATCTCACAGAAGATAGTATCGTATGTAGTAACAGCAGAGTATGGAGTGTTATTGAATGTAGTCTTTGGCCTTAATAAGTATCCCTCCCCAACATCCATCCTATCGAAAAGCACACCTTCACCATCAACGTATTGACACAAGATACCCCAGTTGTGTGGTAGCGTGAAACTGATTTGGTAATTAATGGGAAGGGAAAAGGGCCTTCTGTTTGTTGTGGAGGTATTGATCCAGAAATTTGCGAAGTTGGCTCTATCTGTGGACAGATTACTCTCGATTGTGATAACATTCTGGAATAGAGTATCCACTTCGATAAAGCGTTGGTAGACCAATGGTTCGAATGCATTTGTGGAACTGGTTATAGTAAATTCTACGGTAATGTTAGCGCCTAAAGGTATATCTTCCGGGATCATTATGTTGATGCTGACCATTCTAGTACTGTTTTTACTTATGGTTATTGGATGGGATCGAAATAATTCATAAGCAAGTCCATTGCTACCTAGTGACATATATGCAGGTATCGGCTTATTGTGATCATTAGTTGTTACCGAGGCAAAAATGCGAATGTCACTTTCATCTATGTTGCCGCGATTGATAATTTTGAAGTCTACACTGTTAGTTGTTCCATTGCCAACATATTGGGTTCGACTCTCAGATACTGCATCTGAAAATCCTAAATCACGAACAACTTCAGTTATTAAGGACACTGATGCGAAATTATCTGTTAAATCTATATCGTCACCATACATATTTGGTAGAGCGGTAATTGTGATGTCAAATATTTGATTAAACTCTATGCCGCTTGGAATATCAATCACCAATTCGACATACCTTATCGAGCGGTATTCAGAAATTTCACCTAGTTGAACAGTATTTGTAACAGAATGATTGTTAGAGTAACTCCAAGAATCTGGTATACCATCTACATCAATAGTTGCGCCAACAGCACCATTTCCTAAGTTGGCTAACATTAAAGAAAAAACATTTTTACTACCCGGACTCAAGCTTGCTGGGTAGTCGATAAGTGTTAACTCGATGTTGTTGATTTGAGAAATTATTAGGTTATCTATTGAATCTGTAGTAAACATTTGTCCACTACGTTCCGATATGATTGAAGCTGTGTAAGCAGGACAATCATCACCTACTTGCGCAGTTGTTGGGGCAGTAATCCTGACACTGAATGAACCTGTATCGCCGGCATTTAGGTACAACCTTGCCGGGGTTATCTCAGATATCACCCAGTTATTGGCTGATTTAAACTCCATATTCGTCTCAAAAATATCTTGCACACTTGCGTTGTTTAGAACATTAAATACAACAGTCTGGCTCTCACCCGGTGCAATAGAAATATCGTTCGTGTCAACGACTATATTGGGGTAGACAAACGCATCGCTCACCATACTGGCGTATATTTCAATTGTTATTCGATCAGTCCTAGTGGAATCATTTTGCGACACTGCGATGATATCAAACGAGCCTATTGAATCTGGAACAGCATCCGACCCGACTGTGTATGTCAACATTATAGGAACAGAAAAACCGGGCTGTACTATTATCTCTCTGGCCTGATTCCATGAAAATGCAACACTCCAACCTAGAGGTAGACTGCTATAGTCTAACGATAATGAAAAGACATCTGTAGCGCCACCTGCATTAGTAATCGATGTTGTTGTAACGCATGATTTTCCTGGTGCGCAACTAACAATTCCTGTGAGTGGAAGAAATTCTGGTATCCGGTCGGGCGTGACTTCAAGTTGTAGCGCTATATTCGCATTAACCGCCGAGTGAGTTTTGCTTTCGATAGTAAAGTTTACTGGAAAGAATCCCTGATTTTCGCCATATTTTGGTTTATAATTGAACTCAATCACCTTGGTTTCTCCTTTCTCCAAGTATATGCCATTTGCTTCAGTGATGCTTACTCCAGTAGTCTGAGAGAAATAATATTGCCACTCATTTGGTAAATTATCAACCGTCGGAGTGAAGGTTTCGGCAATATTTCCAGTATTGGTTAATCCCAAGGTTACTTTTCCCCATGAATCCGGAACGGTTCCTTCAATATCAATGCCAACAGCGGAAATGTTGTATTCACTAACACGCAATTCTTGGTCGTAGACGATTACAATATCATCAATCCATAAGCCAATGTCATTGTTAACAGCATCGCTAGAAAAGCCAAATCTAAACTGTGAATTAGCGTGAAAATTTTGCTGCGGAGAGGGAATGATTGGTGAGATGACACCACCATCATTAATTGACCAGGTTTGCCAATCTGCAGAATCTGAAAAATCATTGTCTACGGTTCCAGATATGCTGACTAACTCCGTCCATGAATTAGTCGGAGTCATACTGTATGTCTTAACAGAATCCCCTCCCGCGACGCTGCCAGTGTAAAAATAAGCAATCCCGTTACTTCTTAATGGGGATGTAATTGCATCTGAAAGATCCATTACTGGCGTCGTTAAACTTGCCACGGTATTTGGTTGATAAGTCGATGCCTGACCATTGCCGATATGGCATGCACTGCCTTGTGATAGCGCAATTTCGCTATTTACTCCCCATCCGGGGTCAACGGTCCACAAACTTAGGTCGTCGCAATTGAAATAATGACTTGCTACCGTGAAAGTAGACTGCATGACATCATTACCTGAGTTGTCATCAACAATCGTTGTGTATGGTGTAATAACTATGCTGTGGTTTCCGGAATATGTGGGTGTTATTCTAAATGTGGTAATTTCGTTATCATTTGCACGTATAGAGCCTATTTGATTAGTCTCATTGTGTAATTCAAAGTTTTGGTATTCATTATGTTTTATTAGCATATTTACGTCGACTTGGGGAGAGTCAGTATTGCCATAGTTGTCAATTGTTACCTGAATGGTGATGTCGACATTGATTACAGCATCTATAACAAATAATGTCTCAGGGCGATTAAAGTTTTGAATTGGATAATTTGATGAAAACATCCGATATTTTTGTTCATCTGCTGCGTTGGGATAGAAAAATGATACATCTGATACGCTAAGGTCCACGCCGGTTGATTTTTGACCGACGTAGTCAGTATTATCATCAACAAGAGAAGTCTGATTCAGGGGCAGTGATTGTATAGCAAGAAGAAAAACCATCAACACAGCGACATGAAATTTCATATGCGACCCAGTAGATACTATAACTGTAATCTATATGAGTTAATTGGCGTTTGTGTCTTTACTTACTGATTCGTCAACTACTTCTTCTGCTTTTTGTAACTTAAGTTCATTTTTCCGCTCTTTGGCTCTGGCAGCAAAGTATACTGTGAATGATGGTATTAGCAGCATTGAAAAACAGCCAACAACCGCAGCAACAGCCCATAGAAACTCAGTTCCAGCGTCAACAGAGAATACTCCAATGTCGGAGAAATCTTCATTGACAGTTACTAATATAACGTTTGGTGCTGTTGATTTATTACCATCTTCAGTAATTTCAACTATTATTACTGCCGGGCTATGGAAATACTCAACAATTTCACGCGCCTTATCTTCCGCCTCCCCTAGTGATTTAGCATACACAGTTCCATTATTTCTTCGCCCGGGGTCAGTTGTTGTCATGGAGATGATCGAATCATCACCACCGTCCTCGCTGATTAACTCATGTGTTTTGTTTAAAAAACATGAGTCTTCACAACTAAAGTCTTCCGCATCTGGATCGCCCAATTTTGAGTGGGAGTAAAGTCCAACAGAATTGGTTAATTTCATGACTGAGTTTCTTGACAGACCTCCCGCAGTGACATTGACCCAGGTGAGGTTATCACCATCAGCAGTAAATGTCCACCGCCATTGGGTTAGGTTTTCATCTTCATCGTATATTTTTACAGGCTCAATTGATTCGTCACTGGTGACTTCGGTTTCAGTTGTGTATAGATAGTATGAAGGAGAAATTGTTGCACCATACACAGCATAGCCCAACAAAAAGATGAGTGTAAAGGACAAACCCAGCAGTGTCCGAAGTAGATTCGGGTTTTGGGCTAGCGCCTTCTGCATACATGCCGGTTGATGGACCCCTTCAATAACACTTGCATAATCCATAATTTTCATGACATGTCTCGCCAATCACACCCGTTTCATTGATATAGGGGAGTTAAGTCGGCAAAATGCTTGGTGTTGCTACATGACCACTTATTATGATATTCCAGCTGATATGCTCGTTCCAGCGTTAGCAGAAAAATTGTCTGAAACAAAAGGGATAGAGCAGCCCTCATGGTCTGACTTTGTTAAAACTGGAGCGGATCGTGAACGCCCGCCAACGCAAGCAAACTGGTGGTCAATCAGAGCCGCTTCGATTCTCAGAAAAGTGGCACGCAAAGGACCAATTGGCGTTACCAGTCTGGCACAAGATTATGGTGGCAGCGTTAACAATGGCTCAAGTCCTAACACTCCTGGTGTTGCCTCAAGACATATCATTAGAACAGCATTACAACAGCTTGAATCCGCAGGTTTAGTCGAGTTAGTTCCTACCAAGGAAATAGAATCAACTGATGGAAAGCAACAATTATACTCTGGTAGAAAAATTACCCCTGCCGGACAGAAACTGCTTGATGAGGCTGCTCACTCATGCCGTGATGCAGCAAATGAGATGTATCCTGGACTGGCTAAATATTAGGGACGTGGGAGTTTGTCAAGTATGTCTGCACAAGGAGAGGACCGATTAGAGGCACTCAGACAGCAGCGAATGTTAGAACTTCAGAAGCAATTTGAATCCCAAGCCAAAGCGCAGGCTGAAAAAGAAATTCAAACCCAAGTAGAGCAAGCAGAAAATCAAGCGGTTAGTCAGGCGATGAAGCATCTCCTATCTAGTGAAGCAAGATCTCGTCTTGCAACTATTTCATTAGCCACACCAGAGAGAGCCGAAGCAATCAAAAAATTTATCATAAGCCTACATGAAAATGGTAAGTTTGTCCCACCAATGAGCGATGTTGACCTAAAATCGATATTGGGATCACACTCCAAGAGCCGCAATAGTGCGTCGATAAGAAGAATCTGAGAAGGTGCTCGATATGTCAAAAAATAAACCAGCAGCAAAAAAAATACGCCTCATGAAGGCTACTAAACAAAACCGCCGTGTCCCTGTTTGGGTCATGTTAAAGACCGACCGAAATACTGTGACTCATCCAAAACGTCATCATTGGAGACGCAGTAAATTACAGAGGTGATTTTAGTGGCCAGACCAAATGAATCTGAATTAATTGTTCCACTAAGAAAAGCATGGAACATTACACGTTTCAAGCGCGCCCCAAGAGCGATTCAAATAATCAAAGACCATGTAATTCAACACTTGAAAGTTCGCGAGGATGAAGAAGTGTGGATTGATCCCTCAGTCAATGAACACATATGGTCGAGAGGAATAGAGAACCCACCGCGTAAAGTCAGATTACAAGTAATCAGACACGACGAACCAGATATTCCAATTGAGGTAAAATTATTCGAGGAGTGAGCATTATGGGAAATATTCGACCTAGTTTCATCAAAATAAGGGCAATTGCGTTAGTAGAACAGCACGGCGAGAAATTTACAGATGACTTTGACCACAACAAAATTGTGGTATCTCAACTAACCGATGTTAGCTCAAAGAAGTTGCGAAATTGGATTGCAGGTTATGTGACTCGCTATCGCCAAAGAAGAGTTGATTGAGGATTTTCGATGCCTGTGCGCATTGATTGGGATCGTCATCCTGTCAGTGTCCATTGCGAGGATAAATCTGAACTTGAGAATTTAATTGAATTCTTGAAGACAAAATACTCTATCAGAAAACGATCAATAATTATGGATGATAGAGAATCTGGCGGGTACTTATTTTTTCTTTACCAACCATGCGACCCTCGCTGGATCGCTGAATTCTACCAGATGTGATAATATGGGTGATAGAAAATCATTGCCACTACCCACATCGTCTTATGAACTTGTAGTTGTTTGTATTGATACTGAACACCCTGGGAATCTTGGAGCAATATGTCGAACGATGCTCAATTACGGTTATGAGCAACTAAGACTGGTTAATCCACAGTGCACTCCTGACGATAATGAAGCCAGAAATCGGGCCAAACACGCTGGTAGAATACTTGATACCGTCCAGATTTACCAAACCCTAGAGGATTGTGTTCGCGATTGCTCGTTAGTGATAGGTACTTCAGGTAAACGTGAGGTTGGTAGCAAGACTTCGTTTAGGCACTTTACATTTCCTTGGGAATTATCTAGGATATTTAATCAACACACTGGCAAGATAGCCTTGGTATTTGGTGGTGAAGGCACTGGAATCTCCACAAGCGATTTGCATGATTGTGATTTTTTAGCAACCTTGCCGACTTGGGAGGGTTATCCTATTGCCAACTTATCACATTCCGTTAATGCATTTTTGTATCAATTACACAGCGAGCGAGTAAGGCACCAACAAGGTGATGACTGTGGATTACCAGACATAGTTCCACTAAAGACAAGCATATCTCCAGAACTTCGACAAACATTTCTTACTGCAATCAAACAATTTAGTTCATCAAGTCTAGGTAATGTAGAGAGAAAATTAAGTATTAAAAATTCCTTAACGCGAATGGCAATGATGTCGACATTGTCAGAGGATGAGATAACGCGTTTGATAGGCGGTTTGATAGATGCAACTACCGCCCTACAATATACCGTTGACGATGAAAATTGGAAAAAAGGACGCCGCCGTAGAATAGAATAGTCATTTATGCCAACTGGCAAGAGATTTTGGTGTTTCCCAAACATGCATTGCAACTAGGCGCAACCGATTTCCATATGTCGACACAATGTGAGGCTCAACCTGTTCGAATGCCCATTTCGCTAGATTCTCAGCGGTGGGAATGAAGTTAACAATAACAGTACGATGCTCATCACCCATATGTTCTAGTGCTTTAATTGCGACTTCATCACCTTCGTAAACAACGAATGCATGGTCTACTACATCATGCACTTCGCGTGTTAATATTTTGCTAATATCTGAAAAATCCATCAACATCCCTTCTTCTGAAACACCACTGACCTCCACAACATCACCCTCAATTTCGGCCTCAAACCGATACCTGTGACCATGCATGTGACGGCATTTACTCTTGTGATTGGGTACTCTATGACCTGTATCAGTTTCTACATATCGTCTTATTCTTGTTACCATTCTATCAATCCTCTCCAAATATTAAGGCTGCTGAGTTAATACAGTACCTTTCACCACCAAATTCTTTTGGACCATCCTCAAAAACATGGCCAAGATGAGCATCACACTTACTACACTTAACTTCAATTCTAACCATACCATAGCTAGTGTCAGCAATTCTTACTATTTTGGCATCAGCATCTTCATTGTGAAAGGCAGGCCATCCGCAACCGGAGTTATATTTGTGTTGCGAAGAAAAAAGCAGATGGTTGCAACATACACAATAATAGTTTCCAACCACGAAATGTTTGTCATAAATCCCAGTAAATGCCCTTTCGGTAGCACTGTTTCTGGTTACTTGATACTGCAGTTCAGTTAATTTTTCTCGATATATTTTATCCATGTATTCTGCCTCGACAGATAGTGCGTGGCTAAGTACGTCATCCCAATTAGATTGATATTCAACAGGGTCTTTTCTACCAATTGCATTGAATGCTAGGATTCGTTCAATATCGGAACCAGTTCTACCGGAACTTCGCCCAGTTTCATCTGGTTCATATGAAGTATTAGTATTGGCAAAAATGGTATCGAATTCTAGCCCCAATACTTTGCATGATTCAATTGCATCTAGCAATATTGTTGTCTTGTCGCCGTCGATGTAAGGCAGATCTAATGTCACATTATCACTATCCCAGTTCCCTAGTGCAAATGCTTCATTCAGTATTCGGTAAAATTCTGGCCGACAATCCGGATAAATAGCGTGATCACCTGAATGTACACCAAGAGAAATTATTACATCAGTGTTAAGCTTCTTGCTCATGCTTAATGCGTAACCATAGATAATAGACGAGAAAATTGCGTTTCGATTCGGCACAACGGTTGCTTTCATTTGATTCTCTTCATAATGACCCTTTGGTATTGATTCAGTTGAGGTCAGGGCGCCTGAAAAAGTCGACATTAAAGACGACAAATCGACAGTTTGGTTGTAAACCTGATAGCCTTGGATAGCGAGATAATCGATATTCATCTGTGCTCTGGTTAACTCAATGATATGTTTTTGACCATAATTAAAACCAATAGTGTAGACTTGGTATCCTTCTCTTAGCAGTTTAAGCAACAGGGACGTGGAGTCCATGCCACCACTAAATGCGAGAATCGCTACTTTACTCAATCAATCCCCATCCATTTATGTGTTTGTAGAGATAGCCTCCAACGTGGGTTTTGTTTTACAACCGCTTCAGTTTGAGCGAAATTTTTGCCGTTCCATTCTACTGTTTCTGTATCGACATAACAGGGCTGGAGGTATAAATTAGTAAAGCCCTTACTTAAACTATCATACATGGATAGGTCTTGCCCCACGTAAACGCACTTTAGTTCATCACCATGCCTTTGTTTTATTTTGGCGCTTTTGTAAAGTTGATCCTTTGGAGATACACATATCCAGTCGATCAAGCCTTCGTCTATGGGTATGGTGCCATTAGTTTCGATAGAAATGTGACAACCCAATGATTTGAGTTGCCTTTGCAATGGCCACAGATCATTCAGCATTGGCTCCCCTCCAGTGAATATGATGTTTTTGCAATTAAAGCCGACTACTTTATCCAATATCTGTCGGCAAGTCATACGCTCGTGTTTCAGAAAATCAGTGTCACACCATTCGCACCTTAGATTACAATTGCCAAATCGAACAAAGACATGCGGTATGCCTGCACGAAAACCTTCGCCCTGAACAGAGTGGAAAATCTCCACGATGTCATATTTGTAATCGAGGTCTGTCTGTAATAAATCTGACCCTGAGACTTGAACCACTTCTTGTTTCATGGTAAAACCTCAATTATTGATCAACTGAAATAATTCTTGTCGCGCCTCTGGTTTATCGAAGAATACGCCGCGCATTGCAGATGTGGTCATCAAAGCATTTGCTTGTTTGACTCCTCGACAGCGCATGCAGCCATGTGCAGCTTCAATGATGATTGCACAGCCAAGCGGTGCCAAATATTCTTCCAAGTCATCAGCAATGCCTTTGGTTATTCGTTCCTGATTTTGTAGCCGCCTAGCATGACATTCAACAATACGTGATAGTTTAGATATTCCAACAATTCTTTCTATCGGAATGTATGCTACATGTGCTTGGCCACTGAACGGCTGTAAGTGGTGTTCACATGTGGAGTGAAATTCAATGTTTTTCAACAATACGATGCCATCATAACCTTCCCCATTAAACGTCGAGTCAAGAATCTCTTTTGGGTCCATACCGTAGCCGCTGAAGATTTCATCCCAGGAATCAATAACACGTTTCGGTGTGTCAACCAGTCCTTCACGGTTAACATCGTTCTCAAGGTAACTCAACAATGTCGTTATCGCTTCTTCTGCATCATGTCGCGTCGGCAAGTTATCACCTTCCGTGCCTCAGGTCAATTTCGTCCAACTGATCCAATAGTTTTCTACATGCGGTTCGTATAGCATCTGCTACGCTAACGAATTTCCTTTCGTCACCCACATGTTGTTTCAAGTCATGGAGTATTTCCGCTGGCATATCAAGGGATACTTTAGGCATGTTAACCCGGAATTACATCCGCATATAAATATTAGTATAGTATTACTCTGGTATTATCTTATTGTCAAATAGGTCACATTGTTAAGATAATTTAGCGAATGTTGAAGAAGCGCCATGATTACAATGGGGATGATGAAGGCGGTGAGCAAAGCAGATGAGGCGCTCGGTGCGTTGAGAAAAATTCGGAAAAACTCCGGAAAAATGGATACGATTGGCCTGACAGACAAAGTTATCGCGAAATTTTGTGAGCGCGATGCAAAACTGCTGGAGGCTATATCCGAAGGATTGGCTAATCACGAAATGTTATCAAAATCTTTAGGCAAAGAAATCATGCTCACTGATGAAAGTGAATTAGTTTCGCTTCTCCAAGAGGATTATGTCAATTTTTATGCTCCTGCAACCGTAAATCCATACATAGCATTAGCGGCTAAAGGGCCTTGGATAATTACTTCCCATGGAGCTGTTGTCCACGATAATGGTGGCTATGGGATGTTAGGTGCCGGCCACGGGCCCAACCGTGTTATCGATGCCATGTCACAAAATTGGGTGATGGCAAACGTAATGACACCGTCATTTAGCCACAGTCGATTAGCCAATGCTTTAAAATCGGAACTAGGTCATACTAGAGGCCACTGCCCGTTCACAAAATTCATTTGCATGAATAGCGGTTCAGAATCAATGACTGTGGCTCTGAGAATTGCTGATATAAATGCTAACAAGCAAACTGGACCCGGTGGAAAATATGAAAACTACCCTATCAAAATGATTGCAGTGGAACGTAGTTTTCATGGCAGAACAGACAGACCAGCACAGATATCACATTCCTGTAAGTCAGGTTATGACAAGAATTTAGCAACTTTTCAGAAGCGCGACAACCTCATTCTAGTTCCAGCAAACGACCCGGTCGCATTGGAAGAAGTGTTCCAAAGATCTGTTAAAGAGAAATTTTTCATCGAATTAGTCGCCATCGAGCCAATTCAGGGCGAGGGTAATCCCGGGATGTGCGTTACTCGTGAGTTCTACGATGCTGCAAGAAGATTAACTAATGAACATGATTCAATGTTGTTGGTTGATTCAATACAAGCTGGGATTAGAGGACAAGGTTGCTTATCTGTTATTGATTATGCAGGCTTTCAAGATGCTGAAGTTCCCGACATGGAAACTTGGTCTAAAGCGATCAATGCCGGACAATACCCATTATCTGTCCTCGGTATGAACGACAGAGCGTCGTCAATGTACGTAGTTGGTATTTATGGCAACACAATGACAACCAATCCCCGGGCACTAGAAACCGCTGTTGCAGTGTTGGAAGAAATTACACCAGAATTGCGTCAAAATATCAAAGATCGTGGGGCAGAATTTGTTGAAAAG